>NZ_JAQLOJ010000008.1:0-81652 GCF_057808485.1 Acholeplasma sp. ORD1043
GGAGGTTAATACCTCCATCTATTTTAAAGGGCCAAAATTTATTGTTATTAAGCTACGTAAGCTTTGACGAAGTCTGATGTTAAGAATGAAGATGCATCAGCAATTACTTCATATTGTGCTAAGTCAACTGCAACATCATTGAATTTAACTGATGCAGCACCGTTTAACTTAACGTTTGCTGCTTTATTCCAAGCACCAAATGATAAGTAGTTGTAAACATCAATAGTGTTTAAGAATGATTCGGGTGCAGTGATTTGGATTGAACCTTGTGCAACAACTAAGCTAGCTGATCTAGTTGTGTTTGCAACGATTAATGCTGATTGGATTTCAGCAATTTTAGCGTCTAATGTAACATCAATAGAACCATAATAATATACGTTAGAGATTTGAGCCTTTAATAATGAACCCATGATACCACCAACATAGATTTTATCTAGTTTTTCAGCTTCAGTGTCGGCATGTTTCTTATAATCGATTGTGATAACTGCGTTTGATACTAATTCTGAAAGGTTTTTATCTGAACGGTTCGCACCAAAGATACCACCAACATAAAGTAAGCCTGAACCTAATGATTTCTTATCTTGGTTAACGTTTACGTTAATTTGAGTGTCAATTACTGCTAATTTAGAAGTACTAACACCTTTATCTTGTTCGATTAAACCTGCGATACCACCGATATATGTACCAGCAGTTGACATATCAGTACCAGAGTAAACACCATTTACACCATTTTGAGTAACGTTTAATGATGAGTCAACAACAGTAATGTTTGATAATTTACCTTGTAGTGAACCACCTACTAAACCAACATAAAGGTTTCTGTTTAATGCTGATTGATTAATGTTATGACGTAATGTAATTTCTGAGTTAGAAATTGTTACGTTATCTAATACGAAATCATTGTTTGAAACTTTAGATACAACAATACCTACATAATGAATACCTGTATAGGGTCTTGCATCATTATCGATTGTAATGTTATCAAAGTTTACATTCATAATCTTACTCTTTGATGCATAACCAAAGATTGATAAATATGATTTATAAACATCATTTGATTCAGTAAGTTGAATATTTTTGATTGTATGACCATTACCATCAAATGTACCATTGAATGGCGTACCTGATGTAAATAATGGAGATAATGAAGCATTATTGAAATCTAAGTCAGCACCTAGTTTGTAATGTTTCTTAGCATTCATATCCTTGAATTGGTCAACAGAAACGATAGTGATTGGATCTGATTCCTCATCACCTTGTGCTAATGTCTTAAATGCTGTTGCTGATTTATATAATTGTAAGTCAACACCATCTTTAGTACCAACAACTGTGATGATGTACTCAGTTGAACGAGCAAGACCGTCAACTGTAACTGTCTTAGTTACATTTTTGTTAATTGTCTCCGTTACTTCTTTTGAAAAATCATCATTTGCAATAGTGATTCTAACTTCTCTTGTATCAAGTTCAGTATCTGGGTCTCTGACTTCGATCTTGAATGATACGCTACTTGTTGTAGGATTGATTGCTGATACAACTGCTCTTGCATTTGTTTGCACAGTTTCTGTACAAGCAACAAGAAGTAATGTAGCAATCATTGATAATAATACGAGTACTTTTTTCATGCGTTAACTCCCTTTTTTCTCTAGAATTTGATTTAGTCGAGCGAGCACTTTTTCTTTACCTAGTAATAGTAGAGAAACTGGTAAGCTTGGACCGTGTGCCTCACCTGTAGTTGCAATTCTCACTGGCATGAATAGTCCTTTACCCTTAACCCCTAATTCTTTGCCAACTGCTCCAATGGTTTGATTAATTAAATCAGCATCATTGAAGTCTAAGTCTTCAAACTTTTGTTTTAATAAATTCAATACCGGTAGGTAATCAAATTGTTCCATTTCTGCCATCACTTCTTCGCTGATAACAAAGTCATCATGGAAGAATTCTTGGTAGTATTTAACAATTTCTTTACCATATGATAATCTATCTTTTAATACACTTAATAGATTTTCAAACCATACTTCGCTTGGAATTTCAATTCCTGCTTCAATAAAGAATGGTCTTGTTAAGTCTTTCATTTGTTCCATAGATAAATTCTTTAAGTATCTTGAGTTAATATAAGCTAACTTTTGTTTATCAAAGTAACTTGGTGCAGCTGATAATTTGTTTTCATCAAATAACTTAACTAATTCATCATGAGATAGAATTTCATTCTCACCAGATGGTGACCAACCAAGTAAACTTAAGAAGTTTAACATCGCTTCTGGTAAATAACCCATCTTGTGATACTCACCAATAAATTGGATTGTTCCTGTATCACGTTTAGATAATTTCTTCTTGTTTTCGTTAACAATGATTGTCATATGACCAAAAGTTGGGATTTCCCATCCAAATGCTTCATACACCATAATTTGTTTTGGAGTATTTGTAATATGTTCTTCACCACGGAATACGTGAGTGATTTCCATAAAGTGGTCATCAATAACAACTGCGAAGTTATAAGTAGGAATACCATTATCTTTCATGATGATCCAGTCTTCAACTTCTTTTGATTCAAAAGAAAGTTTTCCACGGATTACATCATTGAATGCATAAGTTTTACCTTGTGGCACTTTAAATCTGATTGCGTATTTATCGCTACCTTCTTTAAAGTCCTTATAGGCTAGTCCCATGTCTAATAACTTTTGAGCATATTCGTTATATAAGTCTAATCTCTTTAATTGATGATATGGGCCGTATGGTCCACCAATATCTGGACCTTCATCCCAGGTAATACCTAACCATTTTAAATATTGTAATTGTGATGCTTCTCCACCAGGAACGTTTCTTGCAATATCGGTGTCTTCAATACGGATAATAAAGTCTCCGTCATTGTGTCTTGCAAATAAATAATTGAATAATGCAGTTCTTGCATTACCGATATGTAGAAGTCCGGTTGGTGAAGGCGCGTATCTAGCACGGATTTTTTTCATACTATTCCTCTTTTCGCAAGTATAATTATAAGTTATTTATACTAAATAAACAAGTTTATTTTAATCAAACACATCGTATAGCACATATAAAAAAGAAAGTTTGGTATTTTTCAACCAAACTTCCTTTTAAAGTTATACTTTAATCAATTAATTAAAAATATTTTATTTCTTGTTGTAAACTTCAGCAATTAAGAACATTGATGCACTTGTCAATGTAATTAAGAAAGTCAAAACAACGATTGGTTCGGTGATTAAATTAATTGAATCCCCATCTGTTGTAACAACATAATTAGATGAAGTAATAACAATGATTGATGCAGCAACTAATAATATGAATGCTAAATAGGATGTTAATTTTAGTTTTCTACATGATTTAACAGCTAACTTCATAATAGCTGAAACGATACCTAATCCAACAAAGACAACTCCAAGCAAATTAACCCAACTTAGTTCAAGTAATTCACGATTGGCACCTAATACATACTTCGTTGAACCAAATGAGATATCCATGAAGGTAAAGTGTATTTCACCAAAGATAGACAAATCAACCTTATAGTATGTTAATGAATACATAAAGGTCAATGCTATAAACGATAGAATCAAAGAAACGATCCATGGGATTTGCATCTTAGTTAAATTCATTTAGTGATCCTCCTATTAGTTTTATTACCTTCATTATACCTATATATAAGAAAAGATGCTAGTACTTGCGTACTAACACCTCTTATTGATCTTTCTTACTTAATAAGTAAATAACTAATTTTTTTACTGTTTTACTATCCATAAATGGGTAGAGTGAATTCACATTAACATGTTGATATTGACCTTTAATATAATAATCAACAAATTTATCAAGTGCTTCTTCACTTAAGAATGGTGCAATCGATGAAATACTCGTTGTTTTTCCTGACTTATCTTTTTCAAGTAAAGTTAAGAACACTTTTTCTGCTTGTTCATTTGATAAGAAAGGCATTATTGATGATAATGATAAATCATTAAAATTATCTGGATTACTAATTAAAGCATCTACAAACTCATCTAAATCTTCTTCATCTAAACATAATAGTTCTTCAAATGAAGTATTAAATAGTTTCGCAAGGTCTAGTCATGCGCCAATTGTTGGAAAACCTAACCCTAACTCCCATTTAGAAACAAGTTGTCTTGTGATTGAAAGTTTATCAGCAAGATCGTCTTGAGTCATACGAAGTTGTTTTCTATAATGTGTAATCTTTTTCCCAACAGCTATAAAATCTATCAAGTCTATCTCCTCCTTACACTTTCAATTTTAGATGAATAAATAAACGATGTCACTCAACTATTTGTTGCATATTCATGAGTTAATTTTAGCAGTTTTATTTATATTCTTAATTAAAACAAAAAAAAAGAAGCCGAAGCTTCTTTTTAAAACATTATCTCTTAGAGAATTGTGATGCTCTACGAGCTTTCTTAAGACCGTATTTTTTACGTTCTTTAGCACGTGGGTCACGTGTTACTAAGCCTGCAGGTTTTAATACTTTACGTAAATCTGCATCGACTTCCATTAATGCGCGAGTGATACCTAAACGGATAGCACCAGCTTGTCCTGTTAAGCCACCACCATTAACGTTTGCTGACACATCAAATTTACCTTCGTTTGAAGTTAAAGTTAATGGTTGTAAAACGTCTAAGCGAGTTGCAGCTGATGGAAGGTAATCTTCGAATGTTCTACCATTGATTGTGAACACACCTTTACCTGGAGTTAATACGACACGAGCAACAGAAGACTTTCTGCGACCTGTACCGAAATATTGAACTAATTCTTTTGCCATCGGATTACACCTCTAAACTTTCTGGTTTTTGTGCTTGATGTTTATGTTCAGAACCAGCATAAACGAATAGCTTTCTTAAAACTTCTGCACCTAATCTATTGTGAGGAACCATACCTTTGATTGCTTTTTCAACAATCGCAGTTGGTTTCTTAGCCATTAAATCTTTAGCAGCAGTTTCAGATAAACCACCATTGTAACCTGAATGAGAATAATACATCTTATCATTCCATTTGTTACCTGTTAATTTAATTTTGTCTGCATTAATGATAATTACATAATCACCAGCGTCTACATGTGGGGTGTAAGTTGGTTTATGTTTACCACGTAAAACTGATGCAACCACAGTTGCAAGACGACCTAAAGTTTTACCTTCAGCGTCTACGATGTACCATTTTCTTTCAATGGTAGCTTCATTTGCCATAAATGTTTTCATTGTTCGTTACCTTCTCCTTATAGTTTTGTTATAAGGGCTGTGTGGAAAATAAGGTTAATACTGTACCGCAAAATATCTTACTATACTTTAGTATATAAGTCAATAACTTTAACAAAAATATCTGTTTGATTATGATTTGGAATGAATTTCAATAAAACTCCCATAAACTACGTTTAATATGCTACAATTAGTGCATAAAGGAGATTACTTATATGAAAGTTCTAAATACATTAATCCAAACTAAAAAGGTTTCAATTGTAAACCATAACTTAAAGGGTAACTTCCAGATGCAACCAATCTATACGAAACAATTAGAAAAGTTATCAAATACTGAGTATGTTGTCTCAATCACATTTGCAGTCTTTTCAACTCCTGAACATCCATTCCCAATTGACTTATCAGCAACTATTTCTGGTAACTTCACTTTTGAAGCGTCCGTGCCTGATATTGAGGCAGAAAACTTCATGGCAGGACCGGCCATTCAAATACTTTATCCACACTTAAGATCCGTTGTTGCATCACTTACTGCAACTTGTTATCTACAGCCATTATTACTACCACTTGTTGATCCTAGAATCTTTAAAGATGTTTAATCATTAAATTATAATAAACCGCTTAATAAGGCGGTTTTTATTTTTAATAATTAATATAAAACCCCTCAAATGAGGGGTCGTTGTTAAGCGATTGTTTTCTTTTTAAAGTTACCGTAAACGTGTTTAACTGGTTGCGTTGAAATAAATGCTTTAGGGTCTACTTGATGAATCATTTGAACTAAACTTGTCAGCTCATATGATGAGATAATAACTAAAATTAACGTCTTATCTTTTCTTGTATAACCACCTTGAACATTGATCATTGTAACCCCACGATAAACCTTGACTAAAATATCATTTACGATTTCATCTGGGTTTTCAGTAACAATATCAACCTTTAAGAATTGATAACCAGTATGTAGACGATCCATCACGACTGTTGAGACGATAATTCGTAAGATTGTATAAGAGATGACAACCCCTGCAACAATCATCATATTGTTCTCATCAAAGATATGACCGTTTGTAATTAAGCCACCTAATACAGCAATTGAGAGGTTCATAATCAGTGATATAAAACCAACTGATTGACCTTTTTTAAGTGATACATATTGTGCAATAATATCTAGTCCACCGGTTGATGTACCATAACGAAGTGCACCACCTGCACCAATACCAACTAGAATACCACCAAGGATTGTTGCTGTTAATGCTTGAGCAGGACTGGTTAAGCCTAAATCAATTTGTGGGATGTAACCAAGCATAGTTGCTTGAATTAGGACTGAAATTAATGAGTAGACAACAAACTTTTTAGAAACACCAAACCAACCTAGGATAAGGATTGGTATATTGGCTGCAATAACAAATCCACCTAAGAATAAGTCTTGCCATTGATCAACATTAGGGATTCCTAATGTGTATTTCATAAAGTCACGGATTAACTGTGCAATACCTGGAATACCACCTGTATACATTGGAACAACTGAAGCTTCTAAGAACCACTTAACACCAAATCCATAGAGCACAGTGAAAAATACAACTGCGGCAGTTCTCTTTACTTCCGGTAAAACTTTTTGTTTAAATGCATCAGACTTCAAATAGTCCATTAGTCTTTTCATTTTAACTTATCCTATAATTTCATTTAATTTTTTGATTGGATCAAATCTTTCAAATAGAACTTTAGCAACACCAATTTTGCCTGATTTGTAAACACCCCAAGTTTTAACTGTTTCAAAATCTTTATCATTTGAATTTAATTGTTCAAAGATTGATTCTGCAGTCTTAGGAATAAATGCTTGTAAGTAAACTGCTAGCACACGGATTGTTTCAACAAGTGAGTATAACACATGGCTTAACTTTTCTGTTTCACCATTTTTATTTAAGTTCCAAGGCTCTGATAAGTCGATATACTTATTCGCTGCTCTTGCTACTGAAATAAGTTCTTCTAGTGCATCGCCCACTTTTAATTCATCCATTAGCTTTGTTACTTTTTGTTCTAATGCTAAACATTTATCTTTTAGACTATATTCGAATGGTTCATCAATTTCTACTTTAATGACATCTCCATTTTGATACTTATTAATCATACCAATTGTACGATTCACAAGGTTTCCTAATGTGTTGGCAAGATCTGAGTTTGTGCGTTCAATCATTAACTCATATGTGATGTTACCATCTTGAGCAAAAGGAATCTCATGTAATACGTAATATCTTACCGCATCTACACCAAAATGTTGTACTAATTTATCAGTATACATAGTGTTTCCCACAGATTTACTCATTTTGTTCTTATCAACTAAGACCCAAGGATGACCAAAGATTTTCTTTGGTAGTTCAACCCCTAAAGCCATTAAGATGATTGGCCAGTAAATAACGTGGAATCTAATGATATCTTTACCAATTAAATGGACATCAGCTGGCCAATATTTACTAAAGAAATCACCAGGGTTATCTAGATTATACCCTAAACCAGTAATATAGTTAGATAATGCATCAACCCAAACATATACAACGTGTTTTGGATCAGTTAATACTGGAATACCCCATTTAAATGAAGTACGTGATACGGATAAATCTGGTAATGTATCTTTTAAGAAGTTTTGAATAACTTCATTTTTTCTTGATTCTGGTTGAATGAAATCTGGGTTTTCTTCAATGTGTTTCATTAATCTTTCTTGATATTTTGAAAGTTTTAAGAAATAAGCATCTTCACTCATCCAAACAGGGATATCACCTGATGGACCTTTGCCATCAACAATTTCATCTTCACTTAAGAATGCTTCATCGGCAATTGAATACCAACCTTCATATTTACCTAAATAAATATCACCTTGAGCAAGTAGTTTTTCAAAGATTTGTTGAACGACTGCTTTATGGTTAGTGTCTGTTGTTCTAACAAATTTATCATATGAGATATTAACTAAATCGTAAATACGTTTGATTTCAGATGAAATCATATCCACATAAGCTTGTGGAGCTAAATCTTGTTGACCTGCTTTATTTTCAATCTTCTGACCGTGTTCGTCAGTACCTGTTTGAAAATAAACGTCAAATCCAGTTAAACGTTTATAGCGTGCAATAGCATCCGCTAAAATTGCTTCATACACATTCCCAATATGTGGAATGGCTGATGCGTATGCAATTGCTGTTGATATATAGAATGGTTTCTTTTCCATAATTTCCTCCAATAAAAAATCCTTAGATTAAAAAATAATCTAAGGACGAATATAATCCGCGGTACCACCTTAGTTCTAGATTGCTCTAGCCCTCTTAGCTTGTAACGTAAGCAACTACGTCTTATTCTACTTATCGAACAAGATACTCAAAAGCCATATGTATATTCCATATATCTCTTCTCACCCACCAGAGACTCTCTTAAATACTTCCTATACGACCTCTTTATCATCGTATGATTGAATTCATGTTTATTATATATTAAATATTTATATTTATCTAGTTATTCTTTAACGATTTTGTATGCTTTATAGATTTCTGATTTATGAACACCTAAGACTTTTGCTACCTTTTTCATAGCATCTTTCTCAGATAATCCTGCTTCCATATAAATATTTACTTGAGAGACGATATCTAAGATTAATTCCTCTTTTTTGAATTCACCTTCTAGGATAATGACGTACTCACCTCTAGTATCAAATTCGAGTGTATACATTTCTTTTAGGTTACCTCGATAAAAGGTTTCAAATTTTTTAGTTAACTCTCTGCCTAATGATAATCTTCTATCACCTAAGACATCATACATTAACTCTAATGTTTTTGAAACTCTCAAAGGGGATTCGAAAAATATAAGTGTTTCTGATCTACCTTTATAAAACTCTAGTGTCGTTCTTGCTTCACTTTGTTTTCTTGGTAGAAAACCAATAAAGGTAAATGGCTGTGGCAAAAGTCCTGATGCAACAAGCGCAGTTAACATTGAAGATGCACCTGGAATTGGTACAACTGGAATATCATTTGCAATACATTCTTTGACCAAAATAAACCCAGGGTCATTAACTAGTGGTGTACCAGCATCAGATACTAATGCAATTTTTTTACCTTCTTTTAAGTAGGCGATAATTTCATCTAACTTTTCTTGTTCGTTAAACTTTTGATAACTTTCAAGTGGTGTTTTGATTTCATAATGAAAGAATAGTTTTGAAGTGACTCTCGTATCTTCACATAAAACTAAATCGGCAGTCTTTAAAATTTCAAGCGCACGAAAAGTTATATCTGATAAGTTACCAATTGGGGTTGAGACCACATATAGTCCGATAGATTCATCTTTAAAACTTTCTTGTACTTTCATTTCTTATAACTTCTTCCTTCATAAATTGAATTCATTTCCTCACTATAAGTTTGACCATCATATTGGAATAAAGGTGGCATAACGGTTAATTGTCCATTTCCTTTATATCTTGCTTCAACCAATACTTGATTAGGTTCTGCTGATGCATTAGGGTGAATGAAACGAATTCTTTTAACTTTAAAATCATATTTATTTAAAGTGATGATGATCTCTTCTAATCTGTCAGCTTTATGAACCATGAAGAATAAGCCACCATGTTTAATATTGTTTTTTGCAGCTTCTACTAATTTTTCTAAATTAAGCGTTAACTCATGTTTAGCAATTTCCATATCTAAATCAATACTTCTTTTAGTTTCATTATTAACTTTAAAGAACGGTGGGTTAGATACGATAATGTCAAAAACTGGTTTATGTCTTAACGTTTTTACATCACAATTGAAAACAGTAAGTCTATTTTCTAAGTTATTATCTTTAATGTTTTTAAGTGCTAATTGGTATCTAGATTCTTGAATTTCGGCACCATAAATTAAACCTTCAAATTTTTGTGATAAATAAAGCATAATCGCCCCATTACCACATCCTATATCAAGAATTGATTTTGTCCCTTTAGGGATTCTAACAAAATCACTAATCACAATTGTATCTAAATTAAAGGCTTTACCAACATCACTTGTTATTAAAAGGTTCGTTCCTAGTAAATCGCGTGTTGTCATTTAATAATTTCCTCTAACCTTATCGCTAGACTTTGTAGTGTCATAGAAATATTAACAGGTAATCTAAATGTTTTGGTTGTATCATGGAGTATTCTAATAACCGTTTCTGCTTTTTCAAGCGAGAACTTTGGAACCAGTTGTAGAATTTTTTCTTTATGAACTTCAAAATCTAACTTTTGATTCATATGGGTATGAATGACATCTAGCATGATTCTTGATAATAATTCAAAAATATAGATTAACCAATCTTTTTCATTATAAAAGTTTTTCTCTAAGTCAAACATTAAAAGCGATAACGGCAGTTTTGGTTCAACAAGATACTGAAGTAGCCCCTCAAACGATGAAGATGCCTTCTGATAATTTGGATCTTCAATAAGTAGCGTTGCTTCTTCAAAGTCTTTAGTTAATGTCGTTAAATAATATGCATCTTTTAATGCAATATCATGTTCAAGTAATAATTCAATAAACTCTTTATCCGTATCTTCTTCAAGTAAAACCACTTGAGCACGAGAACGTATCGTAGGTAGGATCAATGATTGGTCTTCAGTTAATAAAAAACCAATGGTTTGACCATCTTTTGGTTCTTCTAGAAATTTAAGTAAGGAATTAGCAGCAGCATTACTCATCGTTTCAGCTGCTTCGATAACATAGATTCTATATCCTGCAACTAAACTTGATTTACTAAACTCTTCTTGAAGTGCCAGCACTTGTTCTTTTTTAATTGAAAGACCATCTTTAGCAATATATAAAAAGTTAGGGTGATTGTCGTGCTCTAACTGAGTTTTAAGTTGCGGATAATCATTATCCGCCTTAAAAATCATGTAGGCTAATTCCCTAACAATTCTTTTTTGACGAAGACTTGAGCCACCACTCAAAATATATAAGTGGCTTAAGCGTTTCTTTTCAATTGTATAGCTAAAGTTTCCAAGGATATCTTTCATAGTCTCTCTTTAATAAAGCCTAAAATTTCTTGATAAATTGTTTCAATATCTCTATTACCATTAATAACAATAAATCTGTTTGGTTCTTTAAATGCAATGTCTAAATAACCATTTCTAACTTTATGGTGGAAATCATTTTGTTCAGAATCCAATCTGTCTTTCTTATGACTTCTACCTTTTGATACTCTGGCTAAACCAACCTCTGGTTCAAGATCAATATAGAAAGTTAAATCAGGCATATGACATAATGCATAATCATTTACCTTTTTAACAAAATCCATACCTAAGTCTCTGCCATATGCTTGGTAGGCAAAGGATGAATCAATATAACGGTCACATAAAATAACCTTATCTAAATTAGGGATAATCACTTCATCTAAGTGTTGGGCACGACTAGCAGCAAAAAGTAATGCTTCAGTATGTGCTTTTAAATCCGTATTTTTATTATCAAGTAGAACATTTCTGATTTGTTCTGCAATTGATGAACCACCTGGTTCTCTTGTTGTTACGACTTTGACACCTTGATTTTCTAAGGTTTCTTTAAGTTTGGCAATAATGGTAGTTTTACCGCTACCTTCGCCACCTTCAAATGTGATAAACATGAATGATTCCTCCCTATATAATAATCATATCATCTGTAATATATGTGTGTTAAGTAGAGACCACAGGCAGGTGCAGTCTTTGCTGTTAGTAATCTATTCTTAGTTTCTAACATGGTTTTTAAATGTCCTTTAGGTTTTTTATCGGTAGCAATTGCTATCACATTCCCCATGATTGAACGAACCATATAACGTAAGAAATGATTACCATGAATCTTAAATATATAATGTGTTCTTGTTTCTTTGTAATCAAAAGCGTAGATCGTTTTGATTGTTGGTTTGTCTTCTTTGTTTGGAGAGAATGCAGTAAAGTCATGTTCTCCAACAAGATCATTTAGTTCATTTTTAACTAAATCGATATTAAAGTTGGGTACATAGACTTCATGATTTGCTTCAAACGCTGAAACTGGCTTCTTAGCTATCTTATATGTATAAATCTTTGATTTAGCATCAAATCTAGCATGGAAGGTATCTTTTACTTTGGTGACCTTTATAAATCTTATATCACCTGGTAAGCGAAGGTTTAAACCATATAACCAACGCTCATTAGGAATATCCATTGGAGCATCAAAATGTAATACTTGATGCATCGCATGTACACCTTTATCCGTTCTACTTGCAGCAAATGTAGGAATATCAAGCCTTGTCATTAAACGTAATGCTTTTTCAATTGTCCCTTGAATAGTCTTTTCGTTTTCTTGGATTTGATATCCAGAATAATTCGTACCTTCATAGGCGATAATCGCTTTATATCGCATATATCGTCACCACAATTCCCACTAATAATAAGGCAACTAAGACTAGTGTTACGATGTCTTTAGTACCAATCTTATAAGTGTCAATCTTAGTTCTTGGCTCTCCAATAATATAGCCTCTTGCTTCCATTGCATTAGATAAATCTTCTGCTCTTGTAAATGAGATAACAAATACTGGAACTAAAAGTGCAATAATCTGACCAATCTTATCTTTAAAACTTGATTCATTAAAGTCAGCACCGCGTGATGTTTGTGCTTTTAAGATTTTTTCTGTTTCTTCTAAAAGTGTTGGAATACTTCTTAATGTTAATGAGATCATCATTGAAAATACATAAGTTGGTACTTTGATTAAACGCAGTGGTTTAAGTAATGAATCAAGTCCATCATTAAGTTCAATGGTTGATGTTGTAAAGGTTAGTAGTGATGCAATAATCATCACTGCAATAATTCTAATAAAGATAAATCCAGCTCTTAATAAACCAGAAGGTTTAACAATGAACTGATAATCAAAGTCTAACCCTGTTCTTGGTAGGTACATGACTCCAAACTGTATAGCAAATGCTAAGATAACATAAATGAAGAACCATGTTGTTTTCCATTTAATCTTACGTTTAACGAGTTGATAAACAACTGTTAATAAAATGATTAATGGAATCGAGATAATTGATAATGTCATCGGTAAATCAACTAATGCAGCTTCTTCTGGTGGTTGAATCGTAAATAATTGAATTACAAATGTAAAGGTTAATAAGAAAACAATACCTTTAATACCTTGCATCACTTTACCTAGTGGTACACCAGATAAATAAGTTAATCCAAGTGATAGTACGAATAACCCTATCATCCAGTAAATGTATGCTGATTTTAACTCTACTGGTATAACAAAGATTGTAATAATTAAGAGTAACATTGAAAGAAGTTTAATTCTTGGATCTAGCTTATGTAAGAAAGAATCTCCTGGTATATATTGACCAATTCTTATATTCATTTTGCTGCCTCCTTAAGATGCTTAAGCAGGCTATCTTTATCAAGTACTAATTTTTCTTTAGTACCTAAAGTCTTGTTCAAGTGCTTCATAATCTTCATTGGTGTTGGATAGTCTAAATGGAATTTTTCAACATCTTGTGAGAATAACTCTTCTTTAGTACCATCAAAAACAATTTGTCCTTTATCTAAAACAACGACTCGTTTTGCATATTTTGCAACAATATCCATATCATGAGTGATTAGAACAATTGATTTATTTTCTTTTACATGAATATCATTAAATAAATCCATGATATCATCTTTACCTTGTGGATCTAAACCTCTGGTTGGTTCATCAAGCACTAAGATTGAAGGTTTCATTGCAAGAATCCCTGCAATTGCTACTCTTCTCATTTGACCACCTGAGATTCTAAATGGTGATTCTTGCCATAATGATTCATCTAGCCCTACAGTTTGTAGTGCTTCTTTTGCATATGTTTTAGCAAAACTTTTGGTTTCTTTGAAATTAGTTGGACCAAACTCAACGTCTTTTTCAATTGTTATTTCAAATAATTGGTATTCAGGAAATTGGAAAACAAGACCAACCTTTTGTCTTAAATGGTTGACCTTAGTCTTTTTCTTACTAGGTAGAATCGTACCTAGAATATCAACTGTACCTGAGGTTGGTTTAAGTAGTGCATTCATGTGTTGAACTAAAGTAGATTTCCCACTTCCAGTTTGACCCGTGATTGCTACAAACTCTCCTGTTTCAGCAATATCTAAATTGATATCTTTTAATGCGTGATAAACTTTTTTGAAGCCTCTATAGCCGTAACCTACTTGGTTAAATTGAATGCCCATAATGCCTCTTGTAGTTCTTTATTTTCTTTTAGTACCGGATCTTTTAAAACGTCTAGGTAAACTTGTAATCCTTCTGGAATATTTAGCTTTGAACTCTTTAATAGGGCTTCATCTAAAAAGAGTTCAGAAGGTTTACCTTCGCCGATTAATTCGCCTTCTTTAAGAATGAATGCATAGTCACTCTTTAAGGCAAAGTCAAGATCGTGCGTAATTGTAATAATCGTTTGATTAAAATTAGTGTTTAAGTTTTTGATCAGGTTTGTAACTTCTCTAACCCCTTCTGGGTCTAACATTGAAGTCGCTTCATCAAAGATGATAACATCTTTGTGCATTGCAAGTGCCCCTGCAATAGCAACTCTTTGTTTTTGTCCACCAGATAATTGTTGGGGTTCTTTTGATAGATATTCACCCATACCAACAAGTTTGGCATATTCTTCAACTCTGTTTACAATCTCTGGTTGAGGTAACTGCATGTTTTCTAAACCAAAAGCAATATCATGTTTAACTGTAACACCAACAAATTGGTTATCTGGATTTTGGAAAACAATACCGATTTTTTTTCTAATTTGATGTACATTTTGTTCATTCATCTCAATGCCATCAACAAAAATCTCGCCACCTTCTGCTTTTAATAATCCTACAAGCAGTTTGGCAAGGGTAGATTTTCCTGAACCATTATGACCTAAAATAGAAACCCAATGACCTTTTTTTATCTCTAAACTTAGGTTATTTATGACTTCTTTTTTATCATCATATTGAAATTTTAAATTATTTATCTTAATCAAAATTACTCACCTGTCTTATCTTTACTATTATATCATTATTAAATGATATTTTAGAAGCAAGATAAAGTATAATAAATAGTTGAGAGGAATACAATTATGCTATTTGAATTAGATAAGGAATCTTTCCAAAATTTAGTACTGGATGAAAGTATTCATGTATTAGTAGAATTCTTTGCACCTTGGTGCAGAGGATGTGATTCTTATGAAACAATCTTAGAAGATATTTCAGACGAATATTTTGGAAAATTAAAAGTATATAAACTAAATGTCGAAGATAATAGTGAGATAGCCGATGCCTATGATGTCTTCAGTCTACCAACTTTACGATTATTTAAAGATGGTAAAGTTATCAATGAACTTGATGGTTTACAAAGTGAAAATTCTCTAAAGAAATGGTTAAAATTATGAAGGATACAATCATTGTAGGGGTTGGCCCTGCTGGCATAAGTGCCGCAATCTATTTAAATCAATTAAATAAAGATGTTTTAGTTTTAGGTAAAGACTTAGGTCAATTAACGACTGACGATGTCATTACTAACTTTTATGGACAAGACCCTATACGTGGTCAAGACTTAATTCTTAAAGGCATTAAGCAAGCTCAAGACTTAGGCATTGACGTAAGAATGGAGGCAGTCTTATCTGTCCAAAAGATTGGTTCACACTTCGAAGTTAAGACAATTAGAGAAGTTTATGAAGCTAAAACTGTCGTACTTGCGACCGGTAAAAACAGAATTCCATTAAAGGTTCCAGGATACAGAGAATTTAAAGGTAAAGGCATACATCTTTGTGCGACTTGTGATGGCTACTTCTATAAACATAAGAAAGTTGCTATTATCGGTAGTGGTTCTTATATGGAACAAGAATTATCTATTCTAGAAAACTATACTGATCAATTCGTTATCTTTACCGAAGGAGATTCCTTCCAACACCCAACCTATCAAACAGTTTCATCTAGAATCACTTCATTTAAAGGTGATAAGAGAGTACGTCAAATTGAAACAATAGATGGCAATGTATATGATGTTGATGGTGTTTTCCTAGCAATTGGGTTCCCTACAGCATCTGAGCTTTCATTAAAGTTAGGTGTCGTGATGGAATACTCCAATATTTTGATCGATGAAAATATGTCCACAAACATTAAAGGGATTTTTGCTGGTGGTGACTGCACTGGTGGTAAACTTCAAATTGCTAAATCTGTGCACGATGGCTTAAAAATATCTGATGGTATCATTAAATATCTAAGAGGGCTAGCCAAAAATGGAAATAACCAATCATAATATTACTGAATTTCTAGCATCAATAAAAGAACCAAGAAAAAGTGAAATCTCAACTATAGTTGATTTAATGCATGAAGTCACAGGCAAAGCACCAAAACTTTGGGGTTCAATTATTGGGTTTGGAAATCTACATTATAAGTACGAATCAGGAACAGAAGGCAATATGCCTTTGCTTGGGGTTGCTAATCGTAAACAAGCAATTACACTCTACATCACTTATTCGATTGATAAATACCAAGAAGAGTTTAGTAAACTCGGTAAGTTTGCGTCTGGTAAGAGTTGTCTATACGTAAAAAAACTAAGTGATATTGATTTAGATGTCTTAAAAGAAATTATGATTAAAACTTCTAAAGACACATTAAATATAAACTTCATATCAGATAATGATGAATAAATTAAAAGAGAACATCGCTGTTCTCTTTTTTCATGGTTTCATTAACTTACCCTTATAGAACTGATAACTAGTAATGGCACCTTTTTTAGTTACTGTATAACTTGCAAGATCTACACTAAACTTTAAAATTTCATCCCATTTAGCGTCTTTATAATTATGCAAAGTAACTTTTCTTTTTTCCATTTGATAGAGGATTGAACCAATTAATGCATCACCTGCGCCAGTGGTATCTATAACATCTACTTTTGGGGCATCTTGATGAAAAGATTTATCCTTAATATAGATGGATGCGCCATTTGCACCATCTGATATGATAACCACTTTTGTAAAACCTTCAAATATCTCAAAAACGGCCTCTTTTAGAGGTTTTTCAAATAGAAACGATAATTCATCCAAGGAGAGTTTAACAATTGAACTAACCCCTATAAACTCTTTTACAACAAACTTTAATTCATCTTTGTTTTCCCATAAATTATGTCTTAAATTTACATCAAAACTCACCCATGCTAAAGCTTCGTTGGCTTTCATAATTAACGATTTATGATAGATTTGATTATTATTTCCTTTAAGGCTTACTGAACAAAAGTGAATAAAATCATTTGGGTTAAACTTAAGATCTTTAACACTATCGAAATCAAGGTTTAAGTCTGCCGTTTCGTTACGGAAAAACTCAAAACTTCTATCCCCATTATTTAACCTAACAAAAGCTTTCATTGAAGGATTTGAAACTCTTTTAACATAAGTTAAGTTAACGCCTTCGTTTTTTAAAAAGTTATATAACAACTCTCCATCAGTATCTTTAGAGATAGAAGCCAAAAAGGAGGAGTCTCCTTTAAGTCTTTTAATTAAGACTGCGACATTCGCAGGAGCTCCACCTTCGTTTTTTTCTATTTTATTGGTTTTAGTATCGATTAAATAATCGAATAATATTTCACCAATTGAGTAAATCATAAATTAGAATTTAGAATCATCAATTGATTGAAGATAAGCTTTAATTGGGTCCATAACTTTCTTTAATGAACCTTCAGTAAATGGTGTATCAAGTCCATTCTTTGTTAGTAGTTCAACAAAACTCATTGCACCACCAATTTGGCAAAGCTTGTAGTATTTATTCCAAGCATCAGCAAAGTCATTTCTTGACATGACCCAGAATTGGAATGCTATTGTTTGTGCTAGACCGTAATCAATATAATAGAATGGAACTTCAAAGATATGACCTTGTCTAAACCAGAATGCACCTGATTCTAAGAATGGATCATCTTCAAAGACTTTCCATGGTTGATATTGTTTCTCTAATTTTCTCCATGTAGCTTTACGCTCTGTCGGTGACATTGAAGGGTTTTGATATACTTCATGTTGATAGTGGTCAACCAGTGCAATCCAACATAGAATTTCAACACCATCTGCAAGGTGAGAGAATTTATACTTATTTGTATCTTCTTTAAAGAATTTGTCAATCCAACGCCAAGCTAAGAATTCCATACTCATAGAGTGGATTTCTGCACCTTCTGCTGTTGGCCAACGTAATTCAGGTAAGTTATTTCTTGAAGTATATACTTGGAATGCATGACCTGCTTCATGGGTTAAGACATCAACATCATCTGCTGTACCATTGAAGTTAGCAAAGATAAATGGTGCTTCATATTGTGGGATATATGTACAATATCCACCACCCATTTTACCCTTCTTAGCATCTAGGTCAAGTAATTCTCTATCTACTAACATACGGAAGAATTTAGATGTTTCAGGGCTCATTTCATCATACATTTCAATTGCTTGGTTAACAGCCCATGCACGGTCCCCTTTTGGTGTTGGGTTACCGTTTAAGAATGTTAAGCCTAAGTCGTATGATTTTAATTCTTTAATACCTAAGCGTTTAGCACGACGTGGCATTAACTCATTTTGGACAAATGGAACAACTTCGCTTAAGATTTGTTCTCTAAACTTTTTAACATCAGCTTGGTTATAATCTAGACGTCCCATGTTATAGTATGCAACTTGAATATAGTTTTCAAAACCTAATCCAACTGCAATATCTTGACGAACTTTAACCATTTTATCGTATAAATCATCAAATTCTGCTTCATGCGCTTGATACCAAGCAGAAACTGCTGCTGCTGCATTTTTTCTTGTTGCGCGATCAGTTGACGAACTAAATTTTCTCATTTGAGAAAGATTATATACTTGATCTTCAAACTCAATTTGAGCTGATGCAGATAATTTACCATAAGCTGAAACAAGTTTATTTTGTTCTTGTAGTAATGGGATGATTTCTGCTTTAAAAGTCTTTTCTTTTAATTCATTTTGTTTAAAGATTAAAGAACCTAAAGATTTTTCAAGTTCAGCTTTAAATGGTGATTTATTTAAAGCTTTTGTAAATTCTACTGAATATTCTTGTAGTTCAGGCATCGCCTCATCTAAAAACTCTTGTTCCTTTTGTATGAACTCATCGGTTGTATCAATTGAGTTTTTTATATATACAATTTGGAAAGTACTATCTACTTCATCTGCGATTTTGTTAAATGTTTTAACAATTTCTAATTGTTCAGCTGCAGATTTTGCTGAAATTAATTTTTCTGTTAAATCTTTATACTGAGATTTAATTAAATCTAAGTCAGGTCTAACATATTTAAATTCTGAAAATTTCATTATTTTTCTCCTCATTTATTCAGTCTTTAATATTTCAGGGTGACAGAAACAATCTCTGTAGTGATCATTATAGATTCCAACTGCTTGTAAGAATGCATAGATAATCGTAGAACCAACAAATTTAAATCCTAATTTTTTAAGTTTTAAACTGATTTCATCAGAAATACTTGAAGTTGCAGGTATTCTTGAACCGGGTAAAAGATTAGAATTTATTGGTTTATGGTTTACATGTTGCCATAAGAAGTTAGTAAAACTTCCCGGTGTACTAAAATATTCTAAATACATTTTAGAGTTAATAATCATGGCTTTAATCTTTAGACGATTTCTAACAATGCCAGGGTTATTCATTAACTCTTCTACTTTAGCATTATCGTATTTTGAAACGATAGTTGGATCAAAGTTATCAAAAGCTTTTAGGAAATTTTCTCTTTTGTTTAAGATAATTGCCCAAGATAGTCCTGCTTGTTGACAATCTAACATTAACTTTTGAAATAACTTTAAATCATCCTTAATGGGTCGGCCCCATTCGTTATCGTGATAATCTAACATCATGGGTGATATATTGCTCCAAAAACATCGATTCATCTTGCATCATCCCCTTATTACTTATATATAATTTTATCATAAAAAAAATGAGTAGAATATGCATTATTCTACTCAAATCATGTAAGTTATTCTAAATCTTCGTCTTCCGCTTTAGTTTTCTTAGATTGTTTCTTGGCTTTAGCAGCATCTTTCTTTTGAGCTTTAGCTGCAAGTTTGTCTGCTTTAGCTTGTTCTTTAGCTAATACTTTGTCTGCTTTCTTTTGAGCGATTGCAGCCAATCTATCAGCTTCTGCTTGTTCTTTTTGAGCAATAGCAAGACGACGTCTTTCATCTTCTGCACGTTGCGCGATTTCTTTGTCTGTTAAGAAGACTTTAGTTCCAAGTCTTACTTCTTCTGCATTAACAAAGTCAAATGTAACTAATTGTCTTTCAATTGATGAGTTCTTAGTGATCTCATCACCTTCAGTTGTTACAATGATTTTCTTAACTGTTTTTGCTGCAAAAATAACTTTACCAGCAAGTACTGGTGCATCACCTTCAACTGCTTTTAAGTGTTCAGTTCTACCTTGTTGATCAACATGGAATGCTGAACCACCTGTAAAGATTAATACTTCACCATTTGAAGCTGTATAAATACGTTTAGATGTGCCAACAGCAAATTCTTGTGATCGCGCTGTTTTACTTACATTAGGTTGTACTTTCTTTGAATGTTTCTTTCTTCTAGCAAGTCCAATTGGTAGAATAACAACTAAAGAAATAACAATAACAGCTAATGAAATCATAATAGCCCAGTCTAATTCTGACCAAGTCATAATGTCTGTAATCTCAAACCATTCTGAAAATGGTGGGTTAGCTAAAAAATTACCAAATATTGACATCATAAATATCCTCCCCGAGTCTTCCGACTTTCTCATACATATTATAGCATGATAACCTCTAATTTATTCAAATGATGAACAATAAAAAACCTCTACCAAAAGTGGTAGAGGTGTTTATTAATTCATTAAATGAATTCGATGATTGCCATCGGAGCTGAATCCCCACGACGAGGAACAGTCTTGATGATACGAGTGTATCCACCATTGCGGTCTGGATAACGCGCTGCAATTTCAGTAAATAATTTTTGAAGAGCGTTTTGTCCTTCTTTTACTTCTTCAAAGCGAACAGTCTTAGCTGCTTCTCTTTGAGCTGCTAATGTACCAGTCTTTGCTAATGTAACCATTTTGTCAGCTAATCTTTGAAGTGATTTTGCTTTTGCTTCAGTAGTCGTAATACGATCGTTGATGATTAAGTCAGTGATTAAGTCACGTAGTAAAGCATTTCTTTGATCGGTTGTACGACGAAGTCTTGATGGGATTGCCATATGTCATTACTCCTTATCTTCGTCTGAATCAAATTCGAATTTAGATTCTCTTGTAGAAGAATGTTCGAATTCAAGTCCATGTTCTGCTAATTTTTCTTTTAATTCTTTGAATGATTTACGTCCTAATGATCTTAGACGCATAACTTCTTCTTCTGATAACTTTAATAATTCACCAACGGTAGTAATACCTGAACGTTTAAGTGAGTTAAATAAGCGAACAGAAAGATCAAGTTGTTCAATCTTAGTATCTGATTTCTTGCTTGCTGGTTCTTCTTCTTCATCACGAATGAAGCTTTGAGATTGAGCTTGGTCAGAAATACTTACTAAGACTTGGAAGTAATCCATTAACATCTTGCCAGCTAGTGCTAAAGCTTCTTTAGCTTTAATTGAACCATTGGTTTCGATTTCCATCGTTAATTCATCTAAATCACCACGAGTTTTTTCGACATGATAAATCACACGTTCAACTGGTGTGTAAAGTGAATCGATAGGGATTACACCTACTTCATATTTTGAGTATTGCTTATTTTGATCAGCTGGAACATAACCAATACCGCGACGTACTGTCACTGTCATTGCTAATTTTGCACCCTCTGATAAAGTTGCGATGTGTTGATCTGGGTTAACTACTTCTAACCCGTCAACTAAATTGAAATCTCCCGCTTTAACAGCTGTTGGGCCTTCAACGAAGAGTTCTAATTTTTGTTCGTAGTGCGGATCTTGTGAATCGGCTCTAAACACTATTCTCTTTAAGTTAAGAACAATGCCCATCACATCTTCATATACGCCATCAATTGTTGAAAATTCGTGCTCAACGCCCTCGATTTTAACATTAACAATAGCAGCTCCTGGTAAAGATGATAGAAGCACGCGACGTAATGCATTACCTAGGGTTAAACCGTAACCACGTTCAAGTGGCTTGATTAAGAAACGTCCAAGGTTACCTTCCTTAGAAATTTCTTCTACAGATGTTGGTTTTTCAAATTTTAAATCTTTCACAAGTATACCCTCCTTTTAATACCACGAATTAGTTACGTGGACGTTTAGGTGGACGGCAGCCGTTATGAGGAACTGGCGTCACATCTTTGATTGCTGTGATTTCTAACCCTGCAGCTTGTAAGCTTCTAATTGCAGCTTCTCTACCAGGACCGGGTCCTTTTACGAAGACTTCAACTTTAGCCATACCGTGATCCATAGCAGCTTTAGCTGCTGCTTCTGAAGTTAATTGAGCAGCAAATGGTGTAGATTTTCTTGAACCTTTAATGCCTAATGCACCAGCTGATGACCAGGAAATTGCGTTTCCTGCTGTGTCTGTAATTGTAACAATTGTGTTGTTAAAAGTTGTATGAATATGTGCAACACCTGTTGGAATATTCTTTCTAACTTTTCTTTTAGTTGTTTTTCTCTTAGTTTGTTGTGCAGCCATGATTACTTACCTACCGGTTTCTTTCCAGCAATTGGTTTTGCTTTACCTTTTCTTGTACGTGCATTATTTCTAGTGTTTTGTCCACGAACAGGTAAACCTTTACGGTGGCGGATACCACGGTATGAACCAATTTCCATCAATCTTTTGATATCTAATGCGCGTTCTCTACGTAAATCACCTTCAGTAGTACGTTTAGCAACTTCTGAACGGATAGCAGCTAATTGATCTTCTGTTAAGTCTTTAACGCGAACGTCTTCTGATACATTGGCTTGTGCTAAGATATCTTTAGCTTGTTGAGCCCCAATGCCATAAATATATTGTAACGAGATTATTACTCGTTTTTGAGTTGGAATGTCAACTCCAGCTATTCTTGCCATAGTTATATAATCTCCTTAACCTTGTCTTTGATTATGTCTTTTATTTTTTTTGTTGATCACGTATACGCGACCCTTGCGGCGCACGATGATGTCATCTGCACTACGTTTTTTTACTGATGCTCTAACTTTCATGTGTTCAGTTCTCCTTATTTCTTGCGGTAAGTAATTCTTCCGCGGGTTAAATCATATGGTGATAATTCAACTGTAACCTTATCACCAGGTAAAATGCGAATGTTGTTAATTCGGATTTTACCAGATACGTGAGCTAAAACGATATGTCCATTGTCTAACTCAACTTTAAATTTTGTATTGGGTAGTACTTCAATGACTTTAGCTTCTACTTCAATTAGATCTTCTCTTGCCATAATTACTCCTTTATTTCTGTTAAGATTTCGTAGCCACTCTCGGTAACTAGAATAGTGTGTTCAAAATGTGCGCTATAGCTTTTATCTTGAGTCACTGTTGTCCAGTTATCTTGAAGTATGCGGACACGTTTAGTGCCTAAATTAACCATTGGTTCAACACAGAATGTCATACCTGGTTTTAAGGTCACTTTAACCAACTCTCTTCCAAAGTTTGGAATTGGTGGGTCTTCATGTAGGCTGGTACCAATACCATGGCCAGTAAAATCTTCTACAATACCAAACCCATAAGGTTTGATTGAGGATTCTACAGCATGAGAGATATCAGATACAGTAATACCTGGTTTAATCACTTCGATACCTTTAAATAAGGCTTCTTCGGTAACCTTTAAAAGCTTTTCAACTTTAGGGTCAACCTCACCCACTTTAAAAGTCCAAGCGCTATCTGTATGATACCCTTTGTAGTTTACACCAAGGTCGATTGTGATGATATCGCCTTCTCTAAGAACTTTTTTCTTAGATGGAATACCGTGAATCACAACTTCATTAACAGATGCACAGATTGAACCTGGAAATCCATTGTAGCCTTTGAAAGATGGTGTGGCACCTTGACTTCTGATGAAATTTTCTGCGAGTTTATCAAGCTCATGCGTGGTAACACCTGGTTTGATATGGGGAACTAAATGTTCTCTAGTTCTTGCCAGAATGTTACCCGAAATGCGCATAAGTTCAATTTCTCTTGTGCTTTTAATTGTAATCATTTATGCTCCAAGAATTTTTAAAATGTCTTTAGTAATACCTGCTAATTCGCGGTTACCATCAACATCGATTAAAAGCCCTTTGTCTTTATAGTATGCAATCAATGGGAAAGTCTCTTCATTGTAGACACTTAAGCGACGTTTAACCGTTTCTTCTGTATCATCTTTTCTTTGAACGAGCGCTGCACCATCATTATCACAGATGCCATCAACTTTTGGTGGATGGTTTTCAACATGATAAATTGCACCACATACTGGACAAGTTCTTCTACCCGTAATACGTTTGACGATAATATCGTCTTCTGAAGTAACATTTAAGACTACATCAATGTTCCAATTCAAAGATGCTAACAACTCATCTAAATATTGGGCTTGATTTGGATTTCTTGGATAACCATCTAAGATAAATCCGGTCTTAACGTCTGCTTCTTTAAATCTTTCTTTCACCATGTCATTAGTTACAGAATCTGGAACTAACAACCCTTGGTCTGTATAGCTCTTAGCTAATAGACCAAGTGGTGTTTGATTTTTTAGATGCATTCTGAACATATCGCCAGTGGAGATATGAGGAATACTCAAGTTTTCCGATAGAATTTTTGCTTGAGAACCTTTACCTGCACCAGGAGGTCCTACAAAAATCATTCTTTTTTTCATTTTTTAAAATAATCCTTGATATGTTTCTTGGTTTGCTTGTGCTTCAAGTTGTGAAGTCGTATCGGCTGCAACCCCAACCACGATTAATAACCCTGTACCACCTAAAGTGATGTTTGATGCTGCTGCACCAGTGAAACCAAATGCCCAAGCAGTAATAATAGGTAATGCTGCAAGTACTACTAAGTAAACTGTACCAACAACTGTAACCTTGAATAAGATACGAGCAATATAGTTTTTAGTATCTTCCCCTGGGCGAACCCCTGGAATGTATGCATTTGATTTTGATAGATTATCAGCAATCTTGTGTGGGTTAGTCATCATGAATGTATAGAAGAATGCGAATACAACAATTAAGATCACATATAGGATAAATCCGATAGGTTCACTTGAACTAAAGATTGAATTAATCCAAGATTGTGCATTTGCATCAATTGAATCTCCTAAGAATCCAATGATTGAAAGTGGAACTGATAGTAATGTAGAAGCGAAGATGACTGGTAATACCCCTGCAGAGTTAATCTTTAATGGGATATTTGAATCAGTTCTCATTGCGCCACCGCCACGGTTTGAATATGAAATAGGAATTTTTCTTTTCGCAATATTCATATATACAACGCCTAGGAGGATTAACACGTATAACACTAGGATAGCGATGAATGCAACAATATCCCAACCGTTATTTGTACCTAAGTATTTTTGACTTAGGGTATCGATCATAACTGGAATTGATGTTAATACACCAACAGCAATTAAGATACTTGAGCCGTTACCAATACCTTTAGCAGTAATGGTGTCAGCAATCCAAATAGCAAATGCAGTACCAGCAGTAACAGCAATTGCCATATATAGATAAGTGAAGAAGCCAGAATCAACGCCTACTTGGATTTGTGATCCACGTACGCCTGTTCCTAAGATTAATAATAATGCTTGTGCTAAACCTAATACGATAGCAAGAATTCTTGTAGTTCTTGCAGTTTTAGCTTTACCAACTTCGCCTTCTTCTTGCCATTCCTTCATTTGAGGAATGATCATTTGTAATAATTGAACAGCGATAGATGCAGTGATGTATGGTGAGATCCCTAGTGATAACACTGAGAAACGTGATAGTGCTTGTCCTGTATAGCTATTTAAAATACCTAAGAATCCTGTGCCCCACTGAGTATTACCTACAAAAAGTTCAACGTTAAAAAGTGGAATTGGAATAAAGCTTGCGATTCTAAATACTAAGATAAGAAGTAATGTGATTCCTAAGCGGATCATTACTGATTTATTTGCTAATACATTCTTTATACGCATCAACACGTTAGATCACCTCAACTGTCCCACCGGCATTTTCGATAGCTTGTTTAGCACTTTCAGAGAATTTAGCTGCTTTAACAGTTAATTTCTTTTCAAGTGTTCCGTTAGCTAACACTTTAACTCCTGATAATTCTTTAGAGATGATACCTGCATTTAATAAGACTTCAGGTGTAATTACGCTGTTATCTTCAAATAGGTTTAAATCGCCAATGTTGACAATTGCGTATTCTTTTCTTGTGTGATTGTTGAATCCGCGTTTTGGAATACGTTGGAAGAAAGGAATTTGGCCCCCTTCAAAACCAGGACGAACGCCGCCACCAGTTCTTGCTAATTGACCTTTATGACCTTTACCGGCTGTTTTACCAGTTCCGCTACCAGGCCCGCGACCAAGTCTTTTCTTTGAATGTCTTGCACCTGGAACAGGTTTTAAGTTACTTAACATGGTCTTCCTCCTTATACTTCTTTTACTTCAACTAAATGACCAATTGTTCTGATCATTCCGTCGATAGCATCATTTTTTTCTTTTACAACTACTTGTCCAATTTTTCTTAAACCTAAAGCGTGAGCGGTTGCGACTTGGTTTGGACGACGACCAATTAATGATTTCTTTAATGTAATTTCTAATGCCATGATTATCACCTTACACTAAGTTCTCTACAGCTACACCACGTAGTTTTGCAACTGATTCTGGTGTGCGTAAGTTCTTTAATGCATCAAATGTTGCACGCACAACATTGATTGCTGTTTTTGATCCTAATGATTTAGATAGAATGTCGTTAACACCTGCTAAGTCGAAGATGATACGAGCAGCACCACCTGCGATTACCCCAGTACCGGCTGAAGCTGGTTTTAAGATAATCTTAGCAGCACCGAATTCTCCTGTAATTTCATGAGGAATTGATGATTTAATCATTGGAACTTGAATCATGTTTTTCTTAGCTGCTTCAACGGCCTTTTTGATTGCTTCAGGAACTTCTGTTGCTTTACCAGTACCGAAGCCAACCATACCTTGTTTGTTACCAACAACAACAAGTGCTGCGAAACGGAAGCGGCGTCCACCTTTAACAACCTTTGTTACACGGTTTAAGGCTACGACTTTTTCGTCGAAAACTACTTGTTCTTCTTGTTTTTCAAATGTTTTTTCTGCCATGATAGACTCCTTTCCTAGAATTCTAAGCCAGCAGCTCTTGCTGCTTCAGCTAATGCTTTAACGCGTCCGTGGTATAAGTAACCACCGCGGTCAAAGACAACTTTTGTGATGCCTAATTTGATAGCTGCTTCAGCGATAGCTTTGCCTACTGCTGTTGCTGCTTCTGTATTAGCACCTAAATTTAATGCTTTAGAATTCGCACTTACTAATGTGTGTTGAGCTTCATCGTCGATAATTTGTGCATAGATTGCAGTATTTGAACGGAAAATATTTAATCTTGGACGAAGTGGTGTACCAACAACATGTTTTCTGATACGTAGATGTCTCTTTTGTCTTGTGACATTTGATGATGTTTTATTAATCATATGTTATACTCCTTACTTCGCAGTCTTACCAGCTTTACGAGCAACGTATTCATCAACATAACGAATACCTTTGCCTTTGTAAGGTTCTGGTTTTCTGAATTCTCTGATTTCAGCAGCAAATTGACCAACTGCTGCTTTGTCCATACCTGATACGATAATATCCGTGTTCTTTGGAACTTCTACTGTTAATCCTGCAGGAATCTCAAGTTCGACGTTGTGTGAGAAACCTAATTGTAATACTAATGTTTTACCTTGAAGTTGAGCTCTATAACCAACCCCACGGATTTCTAATTGTTTCTTGAAGCCTTCTGATACACCTTTTACCATGTTGAATAGTAAAGCTCTTGTTGTACCATGAATTTTTCTTGAGAACATTTCATTGTTTGGACGTGAAATTTTAACTTCATTTCCTTCAACAACGATTGATAAATCTTTATTGAATGCTTGTTCTAATTGACCTTTAGGGCCTTTAACAGTTACAAAGTTGTTTGCTGCAACTGATACAGTAACACCAGCAGGAATTAGAATGACTTTATTACCTATACGGCTCATCTTTTATTCCTCCCTATTACCATACGTACGCAAGCACTTCGCCACCAACTTGTTGTAGGCGTGCTTCGCGATCTGTTAAAATACCTTTTGAAGTTGAAATTAATGCAACACCTAAACCGTTTAACACTTTAGGTAATTTTTCTAATGTTGCATAAACTCGAAGACCTGGCTTCGATATCCTTTTCAATCCTTTGATGACACGTTCATTAGATGCTGAGTATTTTAAAGAAACAACAATTTTAGGTTGTTTGTCATTAGTTACTACGAAATCTTTAATGAACCCTTCTTGCTTCATAACCGCTAAAATTTCAGCTTTTAATTTTGAAGCAGGAATTTCAACTTTAGGATGACGCGCTTTATTAGCATTACGGATACGCGTTAATAAGTCCGCAATTGGATCAGTCATAACCATAGTTCTTCCTCCTTACCAACTAGCCTTTTTAACACCAGGTAATTCACCTTTGTGTGCTAGTTCTCTAAATGTGATACGAGAAACACCAAATTTTCTCATAAATGCTCTTGGTCTACCATCTAATGAGTCTCTGTTCTTTAAACGAACTGGAGATGCATCTTTTGGTAATTTGGCTAACCCTTTATAGTCACCAGCTGCCTTTAATGCTGCTCTTTTTTCAGCATAAATTTCAACTAGTGCTCTTTGTTTTTTGTCTTTAGCAATTTTTGATTTCTTCGCCATGGGTCGTCTCCTTACTTCTTAAATGGGAATCCAAATGAAGTTAGTAAGCTCTTCGCTTCTTCATCTGTATTCGCAGTAGTTACGATTATGATATCCATACCGCGTACTTTAGTTACTTTATCAAGGTTGATTTCTGGGAAGATTGTTTGTTCTTTAACGCCTAAAGTATAGTTACCACGGCCGTCAAACGCATCACCTGAAACCCCACGGAAGTCACGTACACGAGGAAGTGCTACTGAAACTAATTTTTCAAGGAAGTAGTACATTCTATCGCCACGAAGAGTTACCTTAGCACCGATAGCTTGACCTTCACGTAATTTGAAGTTCGCAATTGATTTCTTAGCTTTCGTAATAACAGGTTTTTGACCTGCTAATGTTGTTAATTCTTCAACAGCGATATCTAACGCTTTTGAGTTATTAACTGCGTCACCAACACCGATGTTGATAACGATTTTTTCTAATTTAGGAGCTTCCATAACAGATTTGTAGTTGAATTTTTCTACAAGTTCAGGTGCGATCTTAGTTAGATATAATTCTTTTAACGCTGTCATTATTCGTTAGCTCCTTCTTTTTTAGATTTTTTAGCTGCTTTTGGAGCGGCTTCTTTCTTTTCTGCTTTCTTAGCTGGTTTGTCTAAAACTGCACCAGATTTCTTAGCGAAACGAACTTTAACACCATTTTCAAATCTGTAACCAACACGCGTTGGAACATTTTCTTTTGGATCTAAGATCGCAACGTTTGAAACATGGATTGGAGCTGGTTTTTCAACAATTCCACCTTTGTCGTTAGCAGTCTTTGGACGTTCATGTTTTTTAACAATATTAACGCCTTCAACGATAACTGTTTGTTTTTCGTTGTTAACTTTTAATACACGTCCAGTTCTTCTTGTTTTGATACCTTTTTTGTCAGTTGTAAATTGATCGCCACCAGCAATCACTACAACTGTATCACCAGTTTTAATATTCATATGTGGCTACCTCCTTACAACACTTCTGGAGCTAGAGAAACGATCTTCATGAAGTTCTTTTCTCTTAGTTCTCTCGCAACTGGTCCAAAGATACGAGTACCTTTTGGATTTAAATCGTCTTTAATAATTACAACTGCATTTTCATCAAATTTAATGTATGAACCATCAGCTCTTCTTAAACCTTGTTTTGTTCTGACAATTACTGCGTTTACAACATCGCCTTTTTTAACTGCGCCAGTTGGAGTTGCTTTTTTAACTGCAACAGTCACAATATCACCGATGTTACCGTAACGACGACGTGTACCGCCTTGTACTCTAATTACAAGTACTTCACGAGCACCAGAGTTGTCAGCAACAACTAATCTTGTTTCTTGCTGTATCATCTTTTACGTCCTCCTTACACAATCTCAGCTTTTTGAACCACTTTGACTAAACGGAAACGTTTTAAAGCAGAAAGTGGTCTTGACTCAACGATTTCAACGATATCGCCAATTTTAGCAATATTTTCTTCATCATGAGCATGGAACTTCTTTAATGAACGAACACGTTTACCATATAGTGGATGTTTCTTATGAGTTTCTACTAATACAGTAATTGTTTTGTCTCTCTTGTCAGATACAACTTTTCCAGTATAAACTTTCTTGTTATTTACTCTTTCCATGGTTATATCCTCTCTTATTCGCCACGCTCAGCAATGATTGTTTTCATTGTAGCGATAGTCTTTTTAATAGTTTTTAAACGTGCAGTGTTTTCAAGTTGACCAACAGCGTGTTGAAAGCGTAAGTTGAATAATTCAGCTTTCAGTTCAGCAATCTTCTTGTTTAAATCTGCAGTTTTGATTTTTCTGATTTCAGCTGCTTTCACGCTTCCTCACCTCTCTTAACGATTTTAGTTTTAACTGGTAACTTGTGTGATGCTAGACGTAACGCTTCTTTAGCGATTGCTTCACTCACACCAGCGATTTCAAACATAATTTTTCCTTCTTTTACTACTGCAACCCATGAATCTGGAGCACCTTTACCGGAACCCATACGTACTTCAAGAGGTTTCTTTGTTTTTGCAAGGTGAGGGAAGATATTGATCCAAACCTTACCAAGACGTTTCATTTCACGAGTCATCGCGATACGAGCCGCTTCGATTTGGCGGTTGGTTACCCAAGCACCTTCTTTTGCAACTAAGGCAAACTCACCATTAGCGATGTAGTTTTTACCTTTTGCTTTTCCTTCGTAGGAAACGCGATGAGGACGTCTATATTTAGTTCTTTTTGGCATTAACATATGAATTAGTCCTCCTGATTATTTTGCTTTTGACGTCTGTCATTGTTGTTACGTGGACGTCTGTCATTATTTCTTATAGGTTGATCAGCTTCAAATGGTTTTCTTGTATCTAAGATTGATTGACCTGGTAATACTTCACCGTGGTAAATCCAAACTTTAATACCTAAGATACCATAAGTAGTTTTAGCTTCAGCTGTAGCATAGTCAACGTCTGCTCTTAATGTATGAAGCGGAACGCGACCTTCTGAATAACCTTCGCTACGTGCGATTTCTGCGCCGCCTAAACGACCAGATACTAATGTTCTAACACCTTTAGCACCAGCTTTTAAAGCGCGTGAAATAGCGATTTTTTGTGCACGACGGAATGATGCACGTTGTTCTAATTGTTCAGCGATTGATTGCGCAACAAGTAGAGCAACTTTTTCAGGACGTCTTACTTCAATAATATTTAATACGATTTCTTTCTTAGTTAAATATTGTAAAGTTTCAACTGCCTTGTTTTTGTCTGCTGCTTCTTTACCTAATGCAATACCAGGTTTAGCAACATGCATTTTGATTGTAACGCGTTCTTTGTTTTTAACTTTAACGCGTTCGATTTCGATTTGAGCAACACCAGCTTTTTTGAAGCTGTTGTTTAAGAAGTCACGGATTAATGCATCTTCTTTTACTAGTGCTGGCACATCGTTTTTGCTTGCATACCACTTAGATTCCCAAGTGCGGATGATGCCTAAACGTAAGCCATTTGGATTAGTTTTTTGTCCCATGCGTTAATTACTCCTTCTCTGCAACAACCACAGTGATGTGTGATGTTCTCTTTTTAATTAAGTTACCAGTACCTTTAGCACGAGGTAACATTCTCTTCATAGTCATTGATTCGTTAACGAATACTTCTTTAACGAATAATTTTGATTCATCTAATGAATAGTTGTGAGTTGCATTCGCGATTGCTGAGTTTAAAACTTTAGTAATAATCGGAGATGCAGCTTTTGGTGTGAACATTAAGATAGCGCGAGCTTCTTTAATATTTTTACCACGAATTAAGTCGATAACGAGTCTCGCTTTTCTAGGAGCGATTCTCACAGTTCTTGCTATTGCTTTAACTTCCATGATTTCTCTCCTATCTCTTGCTTACTTTCTTATCTTCTTTTTTGTGACCGTAGAATGTACGGGTTGGTGCGAATTCACCAAGTTTATGACCTACCATATCTTCTGTGATATAGACAGGAACGTGTTCGCGACCGTTATATACAGCAATCGTAAAACCGATAAACTCAGGGAATATAGTTGAACGTCTGCTCCATGTTTGAATTACTTTTTTATCATTTGATTTCGCTTGTTTTAAAACCTTATCTAGTAAATGTTGATCTATGAAAGGTCCTTTTTTCAATGAACGTGCCATGTTTTTCCCTCCTTATCCATTTCTACGTCTTACGATTAAGCCGTTAGACGATTTCTTGCTGTCACGAGTCTTAATACCACGTGCCTTCTTGCCCCAAGGGGTCATTGGTTGCTTTCTACCAACTGGTTGTTTACCTTCACCACCACCGTGCGGGTGATCAACTGGGTTCATAACAGAACCACGAACAGTTGGTTTCACGCCCATGTGGCGAGTTCTACCTGCTTTACCTACACGCACTAATTCGTGTGATTCGTTTCCGACTTCACCGACTGTAGCACGGCAAGCACCTAAAACTTTACGTACTTCACCAGATTGTAAACGTACTAATACATATTTGTCTTCGCGGCCTAAGATTTGAACTGATGTACCAGCTGATCTTGCTAATTGACCACCACGACCTGGGTTTAATTCAACGTTGTGTACAACTGTACCAACTGGGATGTTAACGATTGGTAATGCGTTACCAACTTTAATATCTGATTCTGGACCTGAAATAATTTCAGTTCCAACTTTTAAACCTTTAGGTGCTAAGATGTATCTCTTTTCACCATCTAAATAATTAATTAATGCGATGTTAGCTGTTCTGTTTGGATCGTACTCGATTGAAGCAACACGTCCTGGGATGTTGTCTTTATCACGTTTAAAGTCAATAACGCGGTATTTACGTTTTGCTCCACCACCGATGTGACGTACAGTAAGTTTACCTTGATTGTTACGTCCACCTGTTTTAGTAATTGGCGCAAGTAGTGACTTTTCAGGAGTAGATGTTGTAATTTCGTCGAATGTAAGAACACTCATGTTACGACGACCGTTAGTCGTTCTCTTATAAATTTTAACTGCCATAAGTTAAGTCTCCTATATCTTTCACTTACAAGTTACACTGCGAATGCAGGTATCTTTTGTCCTTCTTTAAGCTGTACAATAGCTTTCTTGTAACCAGCTTTAAAGCCTTCGTATTTTCCAACCTTTTTAGATTTTCTTAATACTGTAATTGTGTTTACTTTAATTACTTCTACGTCAAACACAGCTTCAACTGCTTTTTTGATTTCTACTTTGTTAGCAGTTTTTGGAACCTTGAATGTATAACGATTCGCAGTTTCTACTAATTTCATAGACATTTCAGTAATAATTGGCTCACGTAATAATTCGTAGTATTTAACATCAACTGTTTTAGCCATTATCCTAATACCTCCTCGTAGTATTTAACTGCATCAGCTGTTAATACAACGTTGTTATACTTTAAGATTTCATAAACTGATGCTTGTGAAACTTCTTTTAATAAAGTTGTAGGTAAGTTAGCAGCTGATAACATTAAGTTTTCTTCTAATGAACCAACTAATACTAATGTTTTACCTTCAATATTTAAGTTCTTTAATACTTCAACAAATAATTTTGTTTTTGGTTGTTCTAATGAGATAGAATCAACAACTGTAATTTTGTTTGCTAATGCATGGAATGATAACGCTGATTTTAAAGCTAATTGCTTAACTTTTTGGTTAACTTTCACTGAGTAGCTTCTTGGGATTGGACCGAATGCGATACCACCGTGTCTCCATTGTGGTGAACGGATAGAACCTTGTCTAGCACGACCTGTTCCCTTTTGTCTCCATGGTTTCTTACCACCACCAGAAACTTCTGCGCGAGTCTTAGTCTTTGCAGTACCTTGTCTCATTGCAGCTAATTGAGCATTTACGACATCGTAAATAACTTGTTGGTTAGGTGTAATACCGAAGATTGCATCGTTTAAAGCAACTTCAGATACTTTTTGACCTAATTGATTATAAACATTAACTGTTGCCATAATAATTATCCTTAGTTACCTTTCTTTACGCTAGTCTTAACGATTACGTAACCTTTTTTAGGTCCTGGGATTGAACCTGCGATTAATAATAAATCATTTTCAACGTCCACAGCAGCAATTCTTAAGTTTTGAACTGTTACTTGTTCGTTACCCATATGACCAGGTAAGTTCTTACCTTTCATATTACCTTTAATAGCACCCATTGAACCCGGAGCTCTGTGGTACATAGATCCGTGAGTCATTGGTCCTCTTGATTGATTGTGGCGTTTGATCGCACCAGCATAACCTTTACCTTTTGAAGTTCCAGTTACGTCGATTTCTTCGCCTGCTTGGAAGATATCAGCTTTAACAGCACTTCCCACTTCTAATGCAGTTAATTCATTGTTAAGCGCTTCAAATCTAATTTCTTTAACGAAGCGCTTAGGTGCTGTATTAGCTTTTTTCACGTGCCCTAATTCAGGCTTGTTACTTAATTTTTCACGTTTTGATTCGTAACCGATTTGTGTTGCAACATAACCGTCTGTTTCAACAGTCTTTTGTTGTAATACTACGTTTTCGGCAACTTCAACAACTGTGACAGGAATTAAATTTCCGTTTTCATCGAAAATTTGAGTCATTCCTAGTTTTTTACCTAAGATTCCTTTGGCCATTGTATTTCCTCTTTCTTTTTATTTTTAGCCTTTTGTTTCAGCTTACTTCTTTAATACGATGTCGATACCTGATGGTAAGTCAATACGCATTAATGCATCGATTGTCTTAGAGTTTGGATCTAAGATTTGGATTAATCTCTTATGAGTTCTTCTTTCGAATTGTTCACGTGAATCTTTGTTTACGTGTGGGCTTCGTAAGATAGTGAAGATTTCTTTCTTAGTTGGAAGTGGAATTGGACCTTGTACTGTTGCACCTGTCTTTTCTACACTTTCAACAATCTTCTTAGCAGCTTGATCGATTAATCTGTGATCGTATGCTTTTAAACTGATTTTGATGATTTCTTTTGCCATTTTTAGTTCTCCTTTCGCCTATAATCTTGCATAGACTTTACTCCCTGGAAAAATTCGTCACACTGACAACGGCAGTCCGTGTACCAATAACCTTCCAGATCAACGCTTTACTTGTATGTACGCAAGCCTTCTTATTATATAAAAAAAGATTTTCCATTGCAACCCTTTTTTGCATAAAATCTTTTAAAAATAATATTTTTAATATATATGTCCTAATTTTACTGGATTATGTGAGCAAAACCAGTCAAAATTTTCATGATTTTGTTTATTTTTTTCCGGGAGTATTTTACCACATTTCCCATAAACTCCAAAGTGTTCCTATTATCTATGATAATAATACCTTATTTAAGATTATCTTAGTTGGATTTAAGTAACTTAAAATCATTGTGTTATTTAATTACTTTATTAAACTTTGAGTACAATATCTTTTCTATGATTTTATGTGTTTTAACATAAAAAAAGAAGCACAGATAACTGTACTTCTTGTTAAATTTAATATCTTTCTCTGAAGAATTTAGAGATGTTTTCTAAGGACTTCATCAATACTTCATCTTTGTCAATTTCTAGTTCCGCAAAGACTCTTTCAATCATTTCATTGTGGAATTGATCATGTATTTTCAAGACTCTTTGAGCTTCTTGAGTTAGCTTTAAATAGACCTTTCTACGGTCTGATTCATCGGTATATCGATGGACAAATTTCTTACGTGATAAAATATGGATCGCTGTAGTAAGCGTACCTAAGGTAATTCTTAATTTCTTCGCTACTTCACCCATCGTTGGTGTTTGTGAATTTTGAATCGCTTCTAAAACGTGTACCTCACTCATTGATAGTGTAACACCACGTTCTTTTAATGTGCGTTCTTCAATACTTAAAATTTGATTGAATACATCGACTAATAGGTTGTTGATAATTTCCTTAGATGATGCCATGTAAATCCTCCTATTTGACAGAATATCCTAAACCTAGAGTACCAGGACCAGCATGAGCACCAACAACTGGTGTTAGTGGATAAAGTGTTACATGTGCACCTGGTCTCTTTGTTTCTATTTCCTTTTTAAAGAATTCTGCTTTATCTAAATTTGTAGTATATGCAACAAAGTATTCAACGTCATAGCCTTCGGTTTCTTGTAAAATCACCTCTAAGATGCGTTGTTGAGCTTTGGTTGTAGTTCTAATTTTTTCATATGGTTTTAAGGAACCATCTTCCATAATCTTTAATAATGGTTTAATCTTAAGAAGTGTACCAAGTAAACCAGCGGTGCTTGATAAACGACCGTTTTTAACTAAATATTTTAATGTGTCAACTAACACATAAATCTTCGTATGATCACGTACTTCTTCTAACTTTTTAACAATTTCTTCTATAGAAGCACCTGATTTTACCATTTTTAGTGCGTGTTGCGCAAGTATCGCTTCACCATATGATACACTTTTGGAATCAAATACTTCAACTCTTAAGCCCGGAACTAACTCTTTAGCTAAAATTGCCCCTTGATAAGTACCTGAAAGTTTAGATGAAAGCGTGATGACAAGTAATTCATCAAAACCATCTTTCTTCACTTTTTCAAACAGTTCAGCAAATTGTCCTGTTGATACTTGTGAAGTATGAATGTCAGCATTTGGACTTGCTAACATCATTTGATAGAAATCATCTGCTTTGATTTCTGTATAATCTACAAACTCTTTTCTGTCAAAAGTTACTGTCAAACGTGCAGTTAAAACTTGATCTTTTTCTTTAAGATAGTCTACCCCTGATGTTGAAGTAACTGCAACTGCAATTTTCTTCATATTTTTCTCTCCTCTAAAAAATAGTTTGATAATCAAACAATTTGTATATTTAGTGTACTATATTTTTTAGAAGTTGTATCCACCAAAATATTAAAAACCCTCAAAAAAGAGGATTTTTTAACTATTCTGAAGGTTTTTGTTTAAATAATAAAGAATTAATGCTTGTGTACCTTTATTTTCATAACCTTGATCAACCATTAATTTAATCATATCTCTTACTTTGGTTGCGATAAATAAGGGTTCATCGATCGATTCTATAGCTAAATTTAGATCTTTTAAGAAATGTTTTAACATAAAGCCTGGTTCATAATCTTTTAAAATGATTTTCTTACCGTTACCAATTAATTGATTACTAGCGGCTGAACCACCTGATAAGACTTTATGAACACTTTCTATATCTAAATTTTTGTTATAAGCAAAGAATAGACTTTCAACAACACCAGATAATGCTCCAGCAATTGCTATTTGATTTGCTAATTTAGTATATTGACCAGTTCCAGCTTTACCAGTATATGTAATTGTCTTACCTAAAAGTTCCAAAAGCGGTAAAACTTTTTTAAAAACTACTTCTTTTCCACCAACCATAATAGATAATGTTGCATTAAGAGCTCCAACATCACCACCAGTTACTGGTGCATCTAATAATTCAAATCCTAAATTTAAACCTTTTTGATATAAGTCTTCAGCTAATTTTGGTGATGATGTTGTCATATCAATAATGACCGTACCAGGTGTAGCATATAAGAAGACTTCTTCAATCACTTCTTTAGCGTCTTTTGGGTAACCTACAATAGAAAATATTACATCTTTATCAAATGCTAATTCTTTTAAACTATATGCAACTTTCACTTCAGGTTTTAACGCTTCTGCTTTAGATATCGTACGATTATAAACCGTTACATCATGTCCAGCACGTGCTAAATGGAGTGCCATTGGCGCCCCCATAATACCTGTTCCAATAAATCCTATTTTCAATTTTAATTCCTCTATCTAACTTCAGCAGCAAACGGTATGAAGACAAGTTTTGCGATTTTAAACCATTGTAATCCAAATGGAATCCCAATGATTGTTATGCATAAACAAACTCCAATAAATCCAGTATATATCAGTGCATACCAACCAACAAATATCATCCAAAGAATATTCATCAGTGGATTATTAAAAAAGTTAGTTTGAACATCTTTACCAAAAGGTGTTAATACCAGTTCAGCTAATTTGAAACATTGTATACCAATAGGTATACCGATAATTGTGATGCAAAAGAAAATGCCTAAAATTAAGAAACCTAATGCTGAGGATAATCCACCAAAGATTAACCACAAAATATTGCCCAATATTCTCATGATCTTTACTCCTTATACATTATTTTCTTTTAAAGCAAGCTCCGCTCTAAAGTATTGTTTTATATAAACAATTTCAAAAATTGTTATAACTAATGATACACCAAAAGTAAAGAATAATAGAAATAATTCACCTGAATCTTGTGTCATATTACCAGCAATAAGGTAGATGATAAATAAGAACCCTGTAAAATTACCTATGATAAATTTAAGGATTAAAGTAAATGTTGGAACTTTTGAAAAGAATTGGGTATTTGAAAGAATAAATGCAATCAAGAATTGTACGATGAGAACAACAAAAGCAAAAATTGCATTTTGATCGTTCATTACAATTAACCCTTCTGCAAAAGAACCAATAAAGATAATTGATAGATTAGCAATCATTAATGTATTAACGATCGTGTAAATCGAAGCCTTTTTCTTTACTCCAGTTAATACTTCTTTTTCCATCTGCCCTTTTTTAGCAAAAACAGGTTGTGGTTTATAGTTGAACCATTTTACTTCAATTAGGTAGATTACAAATAAACATATTACAAACGGTACTGTATAAACAAATTCAGGACGAGTTGGATCAAATCCTTCATAACTAATTGCCATCGCACCATAAGATAGAATCACTGTGATGATACCTAGTATGAGTTTTAAATGCAGTAACCAACGCTTTATAAGTCTAAACTGCAGCATATTAACAACTAATACAAGGCCTACTGGCACTAAAAATAAAACGTATGTTTCAGGTGTTGCATTTGATAAACTATCTAAGAAAACCAGATGCATTAAAAGTACAAAAATAAAAAAAATCCATCTCACTGTGTAATAGATAATATTTTGGTAATAGTTTTTTGTATTCATCAAAACACCTCTTTTTAACTAGAAAAGGATTGCAACAAAGATGAATGCAAATACAGACGCAGCCGATAGTGCAATACTTAATAAAATTTTTAAAAATAGCTTATTAGTCTCTCTAATTAATGATGCGTTTAGGTATCCAAATAAAATACCAATAAATCCAGATATAGCACCTAAAATAGCTCCGCCACCATTAATGATCATGAAGATAAATGTTAGTAATAACGGTAGTAATACAAGTGTATATTCAAAGCTTGAAAGCTTTTTATTTAAGTCAACAACTTTACCATTAATTACTGCTTGTAATCCCCTAAGATCATTACCTTGAAGTTTAATAAGACTATTTTGATTATCTTTATCAACATATGAAAACTCAAGTCTACTCAATTTCTTCGTTTCAATCCCATCAACTTTGATAATTGTTTTTCCAGTCCAAATACTACGGTCAATTTCAATGAGTTGTTCCTTGGTTGCTGCATTCTTGAGTGTAAATTTCATTTAGTAAAATCCCCTTGGTTATTATTCAATTCTTAATTTTATTTTATTTCTTTTTAATTGTTCATTAATCGCTTCAATCGCCTGATCATTTAAACTCATAACAATTGGTTTTTCTTTGTGGTTGTATAAATGAAGTGGTCTTGTTTCATCACCTTTAAAAACTGCAATTACCGGATGAGAAAAACCATTGGACACATAACTAATTTCATCTTTTCTAATTGAAGCAATTTCCTGCCAAGTATATTTTTTAATCAAACCTAGTCTCGAATATACTTCAATACCTTGATCAGTAATTTCGACCCATTGAATCATCGATTGAGTTAAATATAATTGATTAAATAATAAAAAGCCGATATTAAGTGTGATTAATGAAGCAATAATAATGAGGAACTCTACTGTCATCGTTCCATCATAAATAAAGTAAATCGTTGCAACTATAAAAATCAAATCAACAATCAGTGATAAAATCAGTGAATTTTTTTTATTTTTAACAACTTGTTCATACGTTGGTGCATTTATAATAGTTTTCAATTTTATGTCCTTACTCCTGAATAATTAAACCATATTCTTGTGCATAATACTCTATTACACTTAAGCCTTTTTCCGTTAAAGGCATCGAAATGATTGAATTTTTTGTGTTAGATATTAACTGTTTATAACGCGGGTTTTCAAGTCCGTTTGAGATTTCAATGTTTTTAAATACTCTTCCAAAATCAGGAAAACCAATGATTTCAATTTTCTTAATTTCTGTCCAAACATATTTTTTAATGAGCTTATTCCCGGAAAATAAAGTTACACCATCAAAATTAATCTCAAATCTAAATTTATATCTAGGAAACAAAAATAGTGAAGAGAAAATTGATACGATAATCAATACTCCAATGACTCCAAAATTTAAAATAACTAATTGTTGATCTTCATAATATTCAGGAACAAGAAAGTAAAGTAATCCCATGATCATAAGTAAAATTGCTGGTGAACCAAAAACGGTCAATCTAAGTAAAAATAACTTGTCGTGATTACGATCTAAAACTTCTGCTTTCAATTTAACCACCGCTTTCTTTGAATAGATTTTAGCATTTTTCTATTTGATTAGAAAAAAAAGGGCTATCACTTTATATATCTATTATAGACTAATAATAGAAAAATGAAAACCCTTTCTTAATTGAATATTATAAACTATCGCAGTACTTCTTAAAGTTATCTAGAATCGCTTGCCAACCTTGTTGTTGAAATTCTGCTGGGTAAGTATTTTCTGCATCAAACTCTATTGTTATGTGTGTATGACTGTCATATTCATGGAAGTTGACATCTACATATCTACCGTCATCCATCAAGTACTGAATGTGTTCTTTAGTGACTATTTTATAGACACCACCAAAATCAAATCCATCTGAACCATCACGGGCTTCCATTCGGTAAGAAAAACTTCCACCTACTCTTAAGTCATTTGTACCACCTGGTGAATGCCAATCAGGTGATGCAAAATTCCAATGCTTGACTTGTTTAGGATCATTATATGTTTTATAAACAAAGTCAGCCGGTTTATGAATAACAGCTTGGACAGTTATTTTTTGTCCCATCTTTAAACCCCCTTATTTTTTAAAGATTTCTGATAATTTTGGTATTTCTACCCTCTCGTCAACCATTCTGTGGTCGGCTTTAAAATCATTTGATTTTTCAACTTTAAAATCAGGATAAATGTTTGATAGGTTTTTAACAATTTCATAAAAAGTTAAATGATCATTGCTGTTAACATGGTATAAACCATAATTTAAATTAGTTACAATTTGGAAGATGGCTTTAGCTGTATCTTTAATAAATGATGTTGAAGGAAACCACTTTTCAGATGCACGAATAATACCATCTTGTTCCATTCGTTTATATAAGAAATCAATCATGTTATTACTTCCTTTTTCATAACCAATTTGCCAGCCTAAACGTATGATATAAGCAAGCGGATTGACTTTCTTAACAACTTCTTCTGAGTTTCTCTTATACTGACCATAATCATCTGTAGCATCTGGTATTGCTAAGATATCATGCGGTCCAAAATTATCGTTAGAAAATACCGATACAGTTGAGATATACACAAACTTTATATTCTTCTCATAAGAAAGTCTAGCTAATACTGCTGTCCAAGATACAGCCCCCATAGCAAAGTGAATAACTAAATCTGGGTTGACTTCATTAAAAAAAACACGAATCTTTAGATCATCATCAATTGGCACTTTGTTTCTATCATATGGAATAACTTCGTATCCATGGGCTTCAAAGTATTGTTTAACATAAGGAGCGACGGTCCCATTTAGACCAGTAAAGATAGCTTTCATAGTTTACCTCTTTTTATTTATTATATTAAATTGATTAATTTTTGAAACGAATATGCAAGGAAAAAATAAAAACTCCATTTTAATGAATAGAGTTTGTTCATTCTATATTATTGCTCAATCAAATCTTATTTTAGAGTCAACTTTTTAAATTCAACTTCTTTTCTAATTGTTTTCTATTTAATGGTTTATGACCTAAAAAGTCCGTTAACCTATTAAAAGCTTGAATGACTTCTTCAATTAATTCACTAGATGGTTGAACCCCTTCTTCCCACCACCAGTTTTTAACCGAAAAATCCTTTTTTGATCTTGTACCATCTGGTTCAAATCTAGCAATGAATTTATCACCATATAATACTGGTATAACATAATATCCATATTTACGTTTATCTTCTGGTACATAAACTTCCCAAGTATAATCAAAATCAAATACTTTTTGAAGGAATTTACGATCCCACATTAAGTTATCAAGTGGTGCGATAAATTTAACTAACTTTTCTTTTGAAGTGGGTCTATCTAATACAGAAACATCTTTAGTTCTTATATAGAAGTTCTCTTTTAATCCTTCCACTTTCACCAAGGTTAGTCTTTGATCTTTTACTAATCTTTCAATTACAGGTTTTCTATCCTCATCTTTATAGATATAGTGAGCTTGCCAGATTGGTCCCGGTTTATCCCAGTAAATTCCAAGATGTCCTATTTTTCTTATAACATACCATTCTTTAAATTTTTCAATATCATTTAGTTGATCTTCATTAATTAAAGAATTATCAATTAAGTTCTCAATTAAATCATATTTTTTAATAACATTATTCTTTTCATAAACACCAATCAAACCAATATTCCATAGGTAGTCACTAACTACAGATGAAATTTTCCCATGTCCCCATACACTTTTTGATACATTACCTAATTTAATATCTTTAGGATAAGTTGGTCCATTTTCTTTGATAAAGTTTAAAACATCATCCTTAAAGTCTAGTGCTTCTAAATGATTTCTATGTCTTAACATGTTTTTGATTTCTCTTTCTTTAACATCTCTAATACGGTGAAAGTTAGAGAAATCTTTGGTTAAGTAAATACTCATCATTTTATCCCAACCATCAATTAAAGTTCGATCTTCATAAAGCATTTCTGTAAGTGTTTTTTCTTTATAGTTAGGTATTCTAGCTTGTAGTACTAAATCAGCATTTTTTCCAATGATATTTAGTGGATCAAATTGGATGGTTCCAATTCTATCAAATAGCTTTATGATGCCATCTTTACCTTCAAATTCAGAAGGGTCAGATAAACCTTGATAGTTCATTAGAAATGTTCTTAATTGTTGTTTAGTTAAATGGATTGTATTCATCATAATCTTCTGCTTTCTTTATTTGAGTTTATGATATCTAAGGTCTTTTGGTCAAAATCTCCATTGAAAAAATGATCTAAATACTTTTTATATGTTGTATCAATCATACTAAAAAGTGTAAGTGAAGATTTACATTTGACAACATCTATCGGATTATTGAAAAACGAATTTAAGTTTTTATCAACTAAGTTATCTAATGCATACTTATAATATTTTGAGTAATACTTTAAATACTCTTTAGCCTCATCTAGATTCTTAATCGCATACTTCATACTCATCATGCTAAATCCTAAGCCATCAATTTGAGGGAAGATATACCACATCCAGTGGGATTTTTTCTTATCCTCCTTAATTTCTTTTATAGCAAGTCCGTAAAGTGAATGTTCGCAATATTCTGTTGTCATACCTGCTTCATAAAAGATTTGAGCATACTTTTCAATTAACTCAGGATAAGAAAAATCTAAGTTATCGCCTTCTTTTTGAGATACAAGCTTATAACCCAAACTTAAAAAGGTTTTAACAATCTCTAAATCATCTGTTAATAAATCGTAGATGATTTGATGATGGTTTTCTGTTTTACCGATATAGTAATGATTAAGTTTTGTATCGAATCCAATTTCTTTTATTTGATTATTCATAAGATTTTTGAAGGTATTCACTTTCTAACTTATTTGATTTTCCGATATTACATCTTTCGCATAAAGTTTGAAGATTATTTATATGGCTCTTACCACCTTTAGACACTGGAATTATATGATCAATGTGAAGTCTAGCTCCTTCTCTTCTTGATACACCACAAATTGCACATCGATAACCATCTCTTGCAAGTACATCATATCTTAAAGAATCACTAACTTCTCCTCTTTCAACAGCAATTAATGCTTCATATGTATCTCGATCTAAAGTAGATCTTGAAATACTTTGGAATGCAGCATACATGTCATTATAATCAAATACTGCACGTTTTTCTAAGTTCACATGTCCTTGAGCTGACCTATATGTCATAGCAACAACACATTTAACATCTGTAGTTGGACGAAGTATTTTTGATTTAAAGAGTTTGTTTTCTCTTTTTATATAGGATTTTTTTGACATTTTTAGAATCAAATGATCATCTTCAATTGGTTTAATATGAATCATTTTGACATCTTCTTTATAGGCGGATAACTTTTCCCTATTATACTTTATTTCTTGAAGAAACTTAGCTATATATTCCATATGATCTCTAAAATAGGCTGTCATCAAATAACCTGGTTCAACTCTCGTAAAATTTGATTTACTATCATATTGTTTATATATTTTGATATCATCATCAATATTTAGAAAAACAATTCGATTATTCAATTTTATTAATTGATGAATCTTCTTACTGGTAGCAAGAATCTTTTTATCAATTATCTTACTCCTAATAGATAAAACTAAAAACAAAATTAAAGCAACACCAAATATCGATAATAAAATGTAGATTGGTCCCATATTTTTACGCTCAATCTAATTGAGTTTTCCCCTTGTTAAATCATGATTTACACATTTATAATATCACACAAGAAAATAAAAACCCTATCTTCACGGACAGAGTTTAATTGATTATTTATCTAATTTTCTTATCACTATTTTAGGTAATACCTGATTTAATTGTTCACGATATTCTTCATATTGGAGTGGAAGTTTTAATGCTTCACCTAAAGTATCGGTAGATTCATCAATAGCAAACCCAGGTGGGTTAGTTGCTACTTCAAATAATATATCACCATGTTCTCTAAAATAAATAGCATTAAAGTAGTTTCTATCTCTTACATTTGTCACACTATACCCGTCGTTATGGATAAGCTCTTGCCATTCTAATTGATCTTTATCATCAAGCGCACGCCATGCTATATGATGGACTGTACCAACACCACTTAATCCAGGTCTTACATCTGCTTTTTTTAAATCAATAATATTACCAATATCAGATGTACTTTGATATCTTATATATTCATCATTTTCATCTATTTTTATTAAGCCTAGTGTTTTAGTGAGTGTTTTTTCAGTTGCAAGATAGTTTGTACTAAGGAGGATGGATCCTCCAAAACCCTTAATAGCAACATCACTTGTTATATCACCAAATGACCAGCTATTTTGTAAACTTGTTTCTCTTTCAACAAGTTCAAGTTGTAAACCGTGGATATCATTAAATGAGAGGTATGTTTCACCAAATCTTTGGGTAATCGTTGTTTTAACATTAAATCTAGTTAATCTTTCTAACCAAAAAGGCATTGAACCTCTTGGAATAAGGTAGGTTGTAACACCAACTTGGCCACCACCAATGATTCCTTTTCTTGCACCAACCCATGGGAAGAAGGTAATAATTGTGCCTGGATCTCCGTTTTTATTACCAAAATAAAAATGATATGTATCTGGATCATCAAAGTTAACAGTTTTCTTAACTAGTATTAATCCTAATACACCTGCATAAAAGTCTACATTTTCTTGTGGATTACCAACAATTGCAGTAATATGGTGAATTCCTTGAGTCTTTTTCATATCCTCACCTCTCAAACAACTAAAATTTATTTCGAATTCGAAATAATTTTATACGAATACGTAATTAAAGTCAAATTGTATGCAATATAATGAAAGATTCAACAAATTTAGTCGTATTCGCTTTCTAGACAGTAATCTGAAACCCTTCTGTAATTATTTCATCAAGGCTTTTGTTGTTGTATAACACTTCAATGAACGAAAAGTCATTTAATCTTACAATTAACTTCTCTGGTGTGAAATTTAAAAAATAAATCTCTTTATTTCGTTTACCTTGAATATTAAAGAATTCATCGTTTTTTATAATGCTATAATCATATTCTTTAATTTCAAATGAGTATTTTTCAAACAATTCATTTAATTTTCCTTCATTGTATATTCTAAGTAAATCCATAAACTGCGATTTTATATCTATTTTTTCAATTTCTTTACCCAATTCATTATCATGTAGTTCATCGATAGTTTGTTTTAAATGACTCATTTTTCTTTCAACATTAGAAACATACATCAAAAAGTATATATTAAAAACTATAAATGCAAATGTCGTTAATAGAGTTAAATTACTAATTTGATTATCCCCTCCAACAATAAAATTAATGATTATTAAAACGACATATATGAAGAATACTAATACATACGAACCATTTTTTCTCATTTATTTTCCCCTTATTTAATTTATTAACTTGATTTTATCATATGTAAAAAACTAAAATAAAAAGCTCTATCCAGTACTGAATAGAGCATTAATTTATTAGATGGTGACCCGTATGGGATTTGAACCCATGAATGCATGCGTGAAAGGCATGTGAGTTAACCGTTTCTCCAACGGGCCATTCTGGCGGAGTGAGAGGGATTTGAACCCTCGCACGGTGATTAACCGTCTAACGCGTTAGCAGTGCGCCCTCTTCGGCCTCTTGAGTATCACTCCATCAATAAGACATGACTAAGTCATGCCTTTATATGTTAACTTATTTTTATATTGATGTCAATTACTAATTTGCTGTATTAATCATCGTTAGACCAACTTTTTCTTTTTGTAGGTCTACATTTAATACCCAAACCTTAACAATCTGTCCAACGGATAGGACATCCTTTGGATGTTTGATGAATTGTTTAGATATTTTAGAGATGTGAACTAACCCATCATTTTTTAGTCCGATGTCAACAAATGCACCAAAGTCTGTTACGTTTCTGACAACACCTTCTAATTCCATACCTAATTGTAAGTCCTCAATATGTAATACATCAGACTTTAAGATTGGTTGAGAAAATTCGTCACGAGGGTCACGAAGTGGTGCAATAAATGCATCTAGAATTAAATCTAATGTGTATTTATCTGTATGTAGTTCTTTAACTAGTTTTTCACGATCTAGTGACTCAACCCAAAGTCTCATCGATACTTTACCAATTTCTTCTGGATTAATGTTTAATTTTCTCATGATTTCTTTTGCTAGTTCATAACTCTCAGGGTGGATTGAAGTCATATCAAGGATTTCATCCCCTTCTGGAATACGTAAGAACCCAATTGCTTGTTCATAAGCTTTTGGTCCAAGTTTTGGAACCTTTAAGATTTCAGTTCTGTTCTTGAATCCACCAACTTTATTTCTATATTGTACAAAGTTTTCTGCAGCAGTTTTATTTAAGCCTGCTACATACATTAAAAGTGACTTAGAAGCGGTGTTTGCATTCACACCTACTTGGTTAACAACTTGGGTTACAACGAAGTTTAATGTCTCATCAAGTTTCTTAGGTGTAACGTCGTGTTGATATTGTCCAACACCAATTGATTTTGGATCGATTTTAACAAGTTCAGCTAGTGGGTCTTGTAAACGACGTGCAATTGATGCAGCTGAACGTTCTTCAACAGAATAATCAGGGAACTCTTCTCTAGCAATATCGGATGCAGAATAAACTGAAGCACCAGCTTCTGATACGATAACATATTTAGCATCCATTGCTTCTTCTTTTAAGACTTTAGCAATAAAACTTTCAGTTTCACGTGATGCAGTTCCATTACCAATGGCTACTAATTCAAACTTGTATTTTTTATATAAAACTTTTAATTTTAATCTTGCTTCAAATACTAATTGGTCATCCGCTTTAGCACCAACTGATTTTTCATGTGGATAAATAACACCTTTTTCAAGGACCATACCGTTTTTATCGACAATACATAACTTACAACCTGTTCTAAAGGCTGGGTCAACACCTAAGATAACTTTACCTTTTAGAGGTGGTTGTAATAGTAGTTTTTGGAGATTGTCAGCAAAGACTTCAATTGCTTGGTCTTCTGCCTTATCATCAAGTTCAGAACGAATTTCACGTTCAATTGATGGAAAGATTAAACGTTTTAGAGAGTCGGCGATTGCTTCTTCTAAGTATTTATCAGCTTTTGATGGTTTAGAAATGACTTCACGTTTTAAGTATGATTCCATACCTTCTTTAGTACCTTCTAATTTAACAGAGACAACTTTCTCTGATTCAGCACGATTTAAGGCTAAAATTTGGTGTGGTTTAATTTTAGATATTTGTTGAGTAAAATCATAATATACTTCATAAACTGCTTTTGGATCTAATTCTTTACCATCTTTTTTCACAGAGGATGTGATTACCCCTTGATTAAATAAGTAATCACGAAGTGCTTTTCTGTAATTAGCATTATCAGAAATAGCTTCTGCAATAATGTACTTAGCACCTTCTAATGCTTCATCCACTGATTTTACTTGATCATTTACATAGTTTTTTGCTTCTTCAATTGGATCAGTTGCTGGGAATGACATGATAAAGTCTGCTAGTGGTTGTAACCCCTTAGCAACCGCTTCTGTTGCTTTAGTCTTTTTCTTTTCTTTAAATGGACGATATAAATCCTCTACTTCAACTAACTTCTTAGCATCAAGAATCTCTTTCTTTAACTCTTCTGTTAGCATACCTTTTTCTTCAATCAGACGCATCACATCTTCTTTACGTTTTAAAAGGTTTTGTGCATATTCAAATGCTTGATTAATTGCAAAGATTTGTTCCTCATCCATACCACCAGTCATTTCTTTACGGTATCTTGCGATGAAAGGAATTGTTGCACCATCTGCTAAAAGTTCTAATACAACTGAAACTTTACTGATTGGTAGTTTCAAATCTCTTGAGACTTCATTTATTAATTGTTCATTCATGATTATCTCCTTCTCTTGATAAAAATAAAGGGGAAAAAATCTCCCCCTATATGATTTATGCTAAACTTGCTAATACTTGTTCTAACTTTTCTAAAGTTGAAATGTTAGAGTCAACGCGTGACCAAGCACCATACCAATTAATATCTTCACCATTGTGAACTTCTAATAAAGTTGGAACTTGAGCTGTAGCAGCTTGACCTTCTGAAGTATCTACTGATGAAATCCATTCTGAGTTAGATGCTAATGATGTATCTAGGAAGAAGAATGCGATGTCATCATTAACTACAACAAAGATATAGTCTTCATCATTTACTGTTAATTTGATTTCTTCAACATCAGTTGCCATGATGTCATCCATTACAGCAAGCGCTGCATTTTGACGATCAAGAGCAGATGATGTTAAGCCATCTGTGTTTTGATCTGCATAGAATAAGATATATACATATTCGTATCTATCTAATGCATATTTTAAACCTTCATGAGCAATGTTCTCAAAGTTATCTAAATTAGCAACTTGAGCAACTTGAGTTGATGTTACATAATTGTTCTTACTATAACGTTCTTCATATGCTTGGTTATCATCACCAATTAAAGCATCAACAACGAAATAAATAATTAATCCAAATAATGCAACAGCCATAACGATTAAGACCATCTTGAAGAATAACTCACCTTTTTGAGATTCTTCCTTGATTCCAGTAATTCCTGATTGTTCAACAACTACTTTTTCTTTTTTTACTACATCTTTTTTGTTTACACGAGCCATTTTTTCCACATCCTTTTAAAAATTACGCATTATTATTATAACGAAAAGTTATAGGTTTTACAACCTATTCAAGAGATTCTAAAATAACAAACGCAATTGCGTGATAATCTGTGTGCGTGATTGTTATATGAGAAATCAAGTCTTTAATGAATTTTGATTCAATATATGGTGCGCCATTGCTATCATTTAAGATTTCAAAATCTTTATAATTTGCAGTTTTATCACCTGTTTTGAAACATTTAAAGATTGCTTCTTTACCAGCAAACCTACCTGCTAAAAAGGTAAGTTTTCTTGTATCATTGGTGATTGTTGAAAATAGTTCTCTTTCTTTTGGAGAAAGAATTCTTTCAGCAAAACGATCCACACCAATTTTTGTGATTCGATCTAATTCTACTAAATCAACACCTATGGATTTAATCATCTTAACCCTTCCTTAAATTGTCAGCTAATTCTTTAAGTTTATTAAATCTGTGATTTAGTCCTGACTTAGTGATTTTTTCTTTGTATTCATCTTCAAAAATATCAACAAGTTCATTCAATGAGACATCAGGATATTGCTTTCTTAAGCGAATAGCCTGCTTTAATTTAGGATTTAATTCAAGTTTAAATTTTTCAATTAACTTAATATCATCTAATTGTTGATTGGCAGCAATAATCGTCTTTTTTTCATTAGCAATTTCACAATTCATAATACGATTAATTGAATTATTAAAGTCTCTTTTAATTCTGATATCTTCAAAACTAAATACTGTATCTGAAGCACCAATAATACGCAAGAAGTCTTCAATTGAGTTCACATCTTTTAGGTAGCAAATGTAGCCGGAACGACGGGTTGTAATCTTTGCATTTAAATCAAAGTAATTCATCGTTTGCTGAATACGAAGAATTGTATCTTTACTCTCAGCATAAATTTCTAAGTGGTATTCACTTGTCTTTGGATCATTGACAGAACCACTAGATAAAAATGCTCCTCTTAAATATGCACTTTTGGTTTCACGCGTTTGAATGAGTAAGTCAACTTCATCATTATCGGTAAAAATACCATGTTCTTGTCTAATTTCTTCAATTCCGTTTTTAATACCCAATTGTATTTGATAACCTTTTTTGAAATTTCCTTGTTTTTTGGTTAATAATGTTTGACCAACATTATATAGTTTCTTAAGTAGTGTTAAAAAACGTCTTGCAACAGTTGGGTTATTTGATTTAAACCATAAGATTGGTTCCCCGCCTACAATATGTAGTTCGGTTGCAAGCTCAATCATCGATGCTAACTCAGCAAGTTCTTCTTCTTTGGTTAGATGGAGTTGGATGAGTTCTTCTTTGACGATTTTGGCAAAACTCAAGGTACTATTCTCCTAAATTTTCTAAATATCTTAAAATACTTTGTACGGCAATTGCGCCATCTGATACTGCAGTTACAATTTGACGAATTGGTTTAACATTGACGTCTCCTGCTGAAAATAAACCCGGAACTGAGGTTGTCATATCAAGATTTGCTTTGACATAACCATATTCGTTTGTTACATTTAAATGCTTTAAGAATGATGTTACTGGAACCAGTCCAATATATTCAAATGTTCCTTCTGCTTTAATTTCAAGATCCCCATCTTTTGTTTCAACAACAACAGATTCTAATTGATTGTTTCCTTTAAACTCTTTTACCTTCGCATTAAAGATAAAATCAACATTAGGTAACTTTCTTAAAATATCCTGAGCTTTTTGGTCAGCAGTTAAATGGTCTAAGTTTTGAATAATTGTAATCTTTTTTGCAATATTGCTTAAGAAGATTGATTCTTCAACCGCTGAGTTACCGCCACCTACAACAACCACTTCTTTATCTTTAAATAGTGGTCCATCACAAATCGCACACCAGCTAATACCATTTCTAGTGAAGTTCTCTTCACCTTTAACATTGAGTGTTCTAGGAATTGCACCAGTAGCTACTAAGACTGCACGTGCACGATATTCATGATCAGGTGTTTTAACAACTTTGATGTCACCATCAATTAAAACTTCAATAACTTCTTCCCAAATAACAGGTACTTCTAATTCTAATACATGTTCAAACATTGCTTGTGCAAGTTCAAAACCTTTTGCCTTTTTAAACCCAGGATAGTTTTCAACCTCAGCTGTGTTTAAGATTTGTCCGCCTGGCGCATTTTTTTCAAATAATGCGACATTCAGGTTTGCACGTTTTGCATAGATTCCTGCCGTAATTCCTGCAGGACCTGATCCAATAATAAGTAAGTCGTATAGCATGTTAACTCCTAAAGTATATATAATAGTTTTTCTAAATCATCAACAATAACATCTGGTTTAGATGCAACTAACTTATCATAATGAATTGAATAAGCTACCCCTACTGATTTCACACCTGATGCCTTCGCTGCTTCGATATCCCATGCATGATCCCCCACATAGGTTGCATTCGCACTACCAATACTTAAAGCTTTTAAACATTTAATGATTGGTTCTTTATCTGGTTTATGTTTTGTAACATCATCAGAGCCAATAACTACATCGACATACTGTAACATATCGTTTTGTTTTAGTCCCATTTCAACTACATTTCTTAGTTTTGATGAAACGATGCCAATGGCATAACCATGCTCTTTTAGGGCCATTAAGACCTCTTTTGCATGTGGATAGGCCTTAACCCCTTTTTCATGGTTTTCAAGGTTGATCTTGCGATAATACTCAACCATTTCCTCAATGATTTTAGGATCTGGTTGATACCATGCAAAACTGTGGTGAAGCGTTGGACCAACAAATTGTTTTAATTCATCTTCACTAAATTTTTTATCTGGTAAAAACTTAGCAAATGTCTTTCTAATGTTGTCATAAATGATTTCAATGGTATCAAGTAGTGTACCATCTAAATCAAATAAAACTGCCTTTTTGCCGTAATCCATATAATAACCTTCATCTTTTTTAATGAATCGATTATAGATAATAACTGCGGCACCACCGACGATAAATAATACCGATGTAGCAATTGAAACTGGCATACCTAGGAACATTAATGGTTCGTTTACTCCACTTTGAAGTCTTAGAATTTCAGTAGGAATTCTACCAACGCCATACCATAGTAAGTACATACCAAAGATATCACCTAGTTTGAATACCTTCTTCTCTCTTAAAATCACAATAATGATGAAACCGATTAAGTTCCATATACTTTCATAAAGGAAAGTTGGGTGACGGTATTCACCACCAATCTTCATTTGTTCTCTAATAAAGGTTGGTAACCAATCAGCATTTTCTATTACCGGACCATAGAGTTCTCTATTCATAAAGTTACCCCAACGTCCTAATGTTTGACCGATTAAGAACCCCGGTGCAACCACATCTAATATAAACCAATGGCTTACTTTTTTCCAACGACAGAACGGAATAATTGCAATCATGGTTGCAATAATACCACCATGAATACCAAGACCACCTTCGGTTAGATCTAACATTTTTAAGATATCACCATTGTATCTATCTAGATTAAATAGCACATACCAAAGTCTAGTTCCTAAAATTGCAATTGGAACAATGATTAATAATCCATCCCAAAGAATATCGGTATCAATACCCTTTTTCTTTAGTTCAAAGTAACCAAGTACGCCACCAAAAATTAATCCAGTTAAAATGAATACAGCGTACCATTGGACATGGAGTGTTCCAATTGAAATCGCAGTTGCACTATAAGGTGCATCACCTCTTGTTGCAATTAAGACAAGTGTTAAAAACACTAAAATAAAACCTAAATAAATGTAATAATTTAAATATTTCTTAAATGTATCACTCATCGCCATCTTCCCCTTTATTTTGAGCTTTTAATGCAACATTTTTAACCAATTGTTCTGCTGCGTTATATCCTAGGTATTTTAACTTTTGATTCATAGCTGCAGATTCAACTAGTGTTGCATTGTTTCTACCAGGAAGGATTGGAATTGTGATCTTTGGAATCTTTGTTTCGAAGATCGTATAGGTTTCTGTTTCAAGCCCTAGACGATCATAACTCTTTTTATCGTCCCAAACTTCTAACTCAATAACAAGTCTAATTTTTTTATTTTCACGGAATGCTCCAGCACCTAACATCTGAACCACATCAACAATACCAATACCTCTAATTTCTAGATATCTTTCTAGAATTTTTGGTGCTTGTCCAATGATAATACCTGGTGCAGTTTCATATACATCGACTCTATCATCAGCAATTAAAATATGGTTTCTTTTTAAGAGTTCTAAAGCAGTTTCTGATTTACCTATACCACTTTTACCAATAATTAATGTACCCATGCCATAAATATCAAGCAGTGTTCCATGAATAGTTTTTCTTGGTGCTAATACACTTCTTAAATAAGCATATAATTTAGAGTTTACTGGTGTTGTACGTTCCTTAGATTTTAAAATAGGAACATTATATTGATTACCTAGTTCGATAAAATAATCAGGCACTTCAACATTCACTGAAAAAATCACAGCAGGTGGTACGTATTTTAATACGGCATCCACTCTTCTTTTTTGAACCTCTTCATCAAAGAGTTTTAAAAAGTGAGATTCTTTAGATCCAATTAATAAAATACGATCTTTATCATAAAAATCTAAAAATCCAGCAAATTCAACCCCAGGTCGTGCTAACATTTCAACACTTACTCTACCATCAATACCAGCCTCACCTGCCATGACGGTTAAATCTAAATCTTTAGCAATTTTTCTAACGCTAATACTTCTTTTTTCTGATTCCATACGTTAAACTCCTTTCTGAAAGAGACGAGATTTTCTAATATATGTTGATAACAATAATCTTAAAATCATAAATGCTAATGTGAATATAAATATATTTTGTGGGTCTGTTAGGAATGAAAACTCAGGGACTAATATCGTTGTTAGGAAAAACAATAAGATATTAATAATATAAAATGGTAATCCAAACGACTGAATAATCATTTTCCAAAAGAATCTAATCACTAGAATTTTAATCATGAGTTCCATTAAAGAATAGAAAATCATTGCGATTAAAAACGTCCAAATATTATCAACTTTAACAACTGGTGCAAACGCACTAAAGATGCCAATCACAGCAGCAGATGATAATAGGTTAACTATCAATGTTAACAAAACATGGACTGAAAAGTTATCATGCAGCATAAAGCCTAGCTTATATCCAACAGATAGTAATCTTTTTTGATTTAGTTTAGGTTCTTTATTGTCGTTTTGTGGATCTTGTTCTTTTTGATTCATAATACCCTTTCATTTATAATACTTCTTTTAAATATTGACCGGTGTATGAGTTAGGGTTTTGCGCTAACTCCTCAGGTGTACCTGTTCCAACAATGGTTCCACCTAATGCTCCACCCTCTGGACCTAAGTCAATAATATAGTCAGCATTCTTAATAACATCTAAATTATGTTCAATGACAATCATTGTTGCCCCTTGGTCAACAATTCTATGTAAAACTTTAATTAATCGATTCACATCATCTGTATGCAAACCAGTAGTTGGTTCATCTAGGACATATAAAGTTGAAGGTGTTATGCGTTTATATAATTCTGATGCAAGTTTAACTCTCTGAGCTTCACCACCAGATAATGATGGTGCGCTTTGTCCAAGTTTGATATAGCCTAAACCAACATCTTGAATAGTTTTTAATTGATTGTAAATCTTTGGATGGTTTTCGAAGAATTGTACTGCATCATCAATTGTCATATCCAAGACTTCAGCAATGTTCTTACCTTTATACTTAATTTGTAAAGTTTCATGATTATATCTAGTACCTCCACAAACCTCACAAGGTACATAAACATCTGGTAGGAAGTGCATTGAAATCTTTTTAACACCATCTCCACCACAATGTTCACAACGTCCACCTTTGACGTTAAATGAGAATCTTCCTTTTAAGTATCCTCTCATTTTAGCTTCATTGGTTAATGCGAAGACATCACGTATATCATCAAATACACCAGTATATGTTACCGGATTACTTCTTGGGTTATAACCGATTGGTGATTGAGAAATTTCAATAATCTTATCAATATAACCATAATCAGCAATCATATCATGACGACCAGCAAGATCCTTTGATTTATATAACTTTTGACGTAAACCCTTCACTAAGATTTCGTTTACTAATGTTGATTTACCAGACCCTGAAACACCAGTTACTAAAGTTAATTTAGAAAGTGGAAAGGCAACATTAATATTCTTTAAGTTGTTTTCTTTAGCTCCAACAACTAAAATATCTTTTCCATTACCAGCTCTTCTAACCTTTGGTGTTTCAACTTTTAAATCACCTTTTAAGTAACGACCAGTTATACTCTTAGGATTATTGATGACTTCTTCTGGTGTACCTGCTGCAACAACTTCACCACCAAAGATACCAGCACCAGGTCCAATGTCAATTAAATAATCAGATTGTAACATCGTATCGTGGTCGTGTTCAACAACAACTAGTGTGTTACCTAAGTCTCTCATTTTCTTTAATGAGTTAATTAATCTTTGGTTATCTTTTTGATGAAGACCGATTGATGGTTCATCTAGCACATATAAAACACCTGATAGTTTAGAACCAATTTGAGTTGCTAGTCTAATACGCTGTGCCTCACCACCAGATAGTGTACCCGCACTTCTTGCAAGATTTAAGTAACCTAAACCAACATCATTTAAAAAAGTTAATCGGTTATCAATTTCTTGTAGTAAGAGTCTAGCAATTTTTTGTTGTTCAGCACCAAGTCCTAAGTTATGAATCATTTTAACCAGGTCTTCAATTGAATGTGCCATCATTTCAGAAATGTTAAGTTTGTTAATTTTAACCGATCTAGCTGCTTCATTTAATCTTTGACCCTTACATACAGGACATGTTGATTCAGTCATGAATGATTCAATCCATGATCTAATCCATTCTGATGTTGTTTCTAAATAACGACGATTTAATTGATTGATAATCCCTTCAAATCTAGCAATCTTTTCATGGCGTCTACCACTATTTGATTGAAGTTTGAAATGAATCTCTTCATCACTACCATATAAAATAATATCTAATTTATCTGGGGATAATTCTCTAATTGGTGCGTATGGATCAATACCAAAATGGTTACATACGATTTCAAACTCTTGAAGATTTAAATTTCCTTCATCAGCATATTTAAATGGTAGAATTCCACCATTTAAAATGCTCTTTTCAGGATCCACGATTAATTCTTTAGCTACCTCTAATTTAACGCCTAATCCATTACAATGTGGACAAGCACCAATAGGTGTATTAAATGAAAATAATCTTGGTTCTAATTCTGGAAGTTCAAAATCAATACCTTCACAAAAATATTGTTCAGAGAAGTTAATGATTTCTTTTTCATTGATAATAACTCTAGTTCTACCTGTTGCATATTTAGAAGCAAGTTCTAATGCATCATATACTCTTGATCTAATACCTTCTTTAATAACTACTCGATCGACAATTAGACCAATATCGTGGAACTTGTTTTTATCTAAAGTATCCATTTCTTCAATGAGTAAAATCTCTCCATCAACCCAAATACGCGTAAATCCATCTTTTAAGTATTGTTGTAGTTTTTCTTTATGCGTACCTTTTTGACGTTCAACAACTGGTGCAACTATCACCACTTTTGAACCCTCAGGAATTTGTAAGACTCTTTGAGTCATTTCTTCAATTGTTTGTTTAGTAACAGGAATGTCAGTACCTGGACAATAAGGCGTTCCAACTCTAGCATAAAGTAATCTAAAATAATCATAAATTTCAGTTACTGTACCTACTGTAGAACGTGGGTTATTTGAAGTTGTTCTTTGGTCAATTGATATTGAAGGTGACAGTCCATCAATTGAATCCACATCTGGTTTTTCATAATTACCTAAAAATTGTCTAGCATAAGAAGATAGACTTTCCATATATCTTCTTTGACCTTCTTGGTAAATCGTATCAAACGCAAGTGATGATTTACCAGAACCAGAAACACCGGTCATGACAACCAGTTTATTTTTAGGAATATCAATGTCGATATTTTTTAAATTGTTTTCACGAGCACCGCGAACTTTAATCCAATCATTATTGCTCATCAATCTTCACCTTGAACTCTGCCTCAGTCATTATTGCAACACCTAAGTCTTGTGCTTTCTTCAATTTTGAACCTGCATCACTTCCTGCTAATAGATAATTTGTTTTTGCAGAAACAGATGAGGATACTTTTCCACCGAGTTTCTCAATAATCATTGATGCTTGATCTCTTGAGAATGATTCTAATGTACCAGTTAGTACAAATGTCTTACCATTGAATTCGTGTTCTTTAACTATATCAATAGCATATTCCATATTTAAACCTAAAGCCTTTAATTCTTCAAGCATTGCTAAATTACCTTCATTTTTAAAGTAATCAACTACACTTAAAGCTATTTGTTCACCAATATCAGGAATACTAATTAAATCTTCATAAGTTGCGTTTTTAAGTTTATCAATCGTATTAAAATTCTTAACTAATGTTTTGGCAATCTTTGCTCCGACATGTTTAATGCCTAAACCAAAGATGAACTTATCAAATGATTGTTTTTTTGACTTTTCAATTGCTGATAAAAGATTATCAATTTTCTTATCACCAAAACCTGGAAGTTCTACTAATTCTGCCTTATAGTTTTCTAATTTATAAATATCAGTAATTGATTGAATGTAGGTTAATTCATGTAATAACTCAACAACCTTTTCACCCAAGGATTCAATATCCATAGCAACTCTTGATGCAAAATGGATGATCGAGAAGATTTGTTTACCCTGGCAATTAGGGTTCATACAATAATAATCTGCTTCCCCTTCTTTACGTTCTAAATGCGATTTACATACAGGACATGTATCGATCATTTTGAAAGGTTCTTGGTTAGTTCTTTTTTCTTCTAATACATTTAATACCTCAGGAATAATTTCTCCTGCTTTATGCACTAATACATGGTCACCAATTCTAATATCTTTGGCAAGGATGTAATCCTCGTTATGTAGAGTTGCACGAGAAACGAGTGATCCTGAAATTTGAACAGGCACTAATTCTGCAACCGGTGTAATCACACCAGTTCTACCGACTTGGAAAGTAATATCACGAATGACTGTTTCTTGTTTCTCTGCTTCAAATTTATATGCAGTAGCAAACTTAGGATACTTTGCAGTATACCCAATTTGGTCATATAAATTTAATTCATCCACTTTGATGACTACACCATCTGTATCATATGCTAAGGTTTTTCTAAAAACATCATATGTCTTAATGTGTTCCATTAATTCATCAAAAGATTTAGCTAATTTATAATGTGGATTTACTGGGAAACCTAAATGTTTTAAATATGCTAACAATTCAGATTGACGTGATACATAGTTGGTTGCATTTACGATAGCATATGTAAATAATGATAATTTACGTTTAGCCACGACTTTACTATCTAATTGACGAATAGTCCCTGCTGCTGCATTTCTAGGGTTTGCAAAAAGATCTAAACCTTCCTCTAATCTATCTTGATTTGCTTTTTTAAATGATTCGTGTGACATATAAATTTCGCCACGAACTTCAATATCAATTGGTTCACTTAATTTTAATGGTAATTGTTTTATAGTTAATACATTGTTTGTAATATCTTCACCAACAACCCCGTTCCCTCTGGTTGCTGCCTTTTTAAATATCCCTTTTTCATAAATTAAAGTTACTGCTAATCCATCAATTTTTAGTTCAGCAGTAACTGAAAAATTAGGTGTGACTTTTCTAATTCTTTCATAGAAGTCAAAAACTTCTTCAGCGTTAAAGACGTTTGAAAGTGACATCATTGGAACTGTATGGGTATGTTTATTAAAACCATCAAGTACAGTTCCACCAATCTTTTTAGTTGGAGAAGTTGGATCATCATATTCTGGGTGCTTAGTTTCTAATTCAACCAACTCTTTTAAAAGTCGATCATACTCAAAGTCAGAAATTTCAGGATTATCCATTGTATGATATAAATAATTCGCTCTATTTATTAGTTGTCTAAGTTCGTCGATTCTAGCTTTAATGTCCATAATAATCACCTTAGGATTATTATACCACGCGACCGTATGTTTCACGGGCTTAGACAATTAAAAAAATAAATTTATTCGTATCCTTTAGATACGAAGCTAAATGTTTGAGTATGCTAGCTTAGTCTCTTTTAAAAATTTTGTTTTTCTTGTAGAAAAAATGTATAAGTTATTGATTGCTCTTGTAATCCCTACAAAAAAGAGTCTTCTTTCTTCCTCTTTATTAAAAAAAATATTGTCTTTATCATAGGGTAGAATCTCTGCTCCAATAATGATAACAGTATCAAATTCTAACCCCTTGGATTCATGAAATGATAGTAACCTCACATCAAATAAAAAGTTTTGTTCTAAAAGTTGTTTTAAATAACTTACTTGATAATGATTTCTATACAGTATAACGGCTTGATAAAGCCTTTTTATTTTTATAAGTTCAACAACTTTTTGCATAATTAAATCTTTTTCATAAATAAATATCAATGGGTCATTAGTTGCTATTTTTAACGCTTCTAAATGTTTTTTAAATCGGTTTTTATTGTGTTTAATTAAGTTGTTTGCTGCATCAATAATCAAGTCGTTTGAACGATAGTTTTTTGATAGTTTTAAAACACTTGCTTGATACTGTTTAACGAACTGATCAATGAGTTCAAAGCGAGCTCCACGGAATGCATAAATCGATTGATCAGGGTCCCCTACTGTGAAACAAAAAGTATCTTTTTTAATCATTGTTTCCAGTAGTTTAAATTGTAAAAGATTGGTGTCTTGAAACTCATCAACAAAGATATACTTATATGGATGTGTCTTAATATGTTTAATTGTCTCCATCATTAGATCATCAAAATCAAGTAGATTGCGTTCTTTTAAATACTTTTGATATGTATCATAAATCTTTGGTTTCTTTGTTGTTTTTATACTATTTTTATAATTTGACACTTCAAGAATTTCATCTTCTTTAAAGACATTTGTATGTTCAAAGACTTTAAATGTTTTAATTTTTGCTAATTGTTGATAACAATAGCCATGAAATGTATGAATTGATAATGCATAATCAGATAACCGTTTTGTCATTTCTAAAGATGCTTTTTTAGTGAATGTTATACATAAGATTTCTTTAGGATTTATACCCGTTTCAATTAAGTGCTTAATCCGCTCAACGATAACCCTGGTTTTACCACTTCCAGCACCAGCTAATAAAAATATAAATTGATCTTTTGAATAGACTGCCTTTGTTTGTTCTTCGTTTAATAGAATCATGATTTACCTCTACCAATATAGTAGAGATAATCCCTCTTTAATTCTTCTTAAAAATAGTGTGTTACAATATAACTAGTTCTAACATAATGGGGATACGTTATTGGAAACAGTTTTCTTACGATATGAGAAGAAATATGTTTTATCAAAAATCGAACGCGATAATTTAATCGCGGGTTTTTTAGCTAATGGTTTTACCTTTGACACCTATTCACCAAATGGAAAACATTACGCTGTTTATACAGTTTATTATGATACTTCTAACTTTGAAGTCATTAGGCAATCTCAAACAAGACTCTCATATAAAGAAAAACTACGCGTAAGGTTTTATGAATACCCATTAAATAATGATTCAACACTCTTTGTTGAATTAAAGAAAAAACTTTCTGGTCAGGGTAATAAAAGACGATTAGCCCTAACCTTAGATCAAGTTACAAATTTATTTAATGGTAAAGAATTATCATTTGACGATTACACTCAAAATCAAATTTACAAAGAAATCAAATACTATTTAACAAGATATACAGTAAAACCATTTACCTTTGTTAAATATAGTAGATTAGCACTTATCCACGAACAAACAGGTATTAGAATCACCTTTGATGATGAAATTCATTATGCACATTTAAAGTCGTTAGATAAAGAGTCTCTGTTCTTTGAACTCCCACAATCCAAAGATTTAATTGTTATGGAAATTAAATCATTAAATAATTATCCCTTATGGTTATCAAATCTTCTAACCAAAGAAAAAGTTTATGCGAAGAACTTTTCTAAATATAGAAATACATATGAAACACTTCATGAAGGAGGAATGATCTATGTTAACACTTGATTTAACTAATGGTGCATCTTTCGATGATATTATCATCATCATGGTGACCGCTGGATTATTAGGAGCTATCCTGAGTTTCACATTTATGTTTACACATAGAAGTAAGGTATATGAAAAGTCATTTTTATCCACATTAATATTACTTCCTGTTGTGATCTCAATGATTATACTGCTTGTTAATAATAATTTAGATACTGCACTGGGTACTGCATTCTCACTTGCTGGTGTGTTTGCACTAGTTCGTTTTAGAACTGCTATGGCAGATAGTCGTGACATTACCTACATTCTATCAACGGTTGCCATTGCACTTGCATCAGCCATGGGTGCGCTAGGTTATGGTATAATCATTACTCTCATTATTTCACTTATCTTTATCCTACTTAACTTAGCTAAAGTTGATGGTGATCGTACAAAATACTCAAAGCTTCAAATTGTGATTGCAGAAAACTTAAATTACCGTGACGCATTTGAAGATATCTTTGCGAAGTACTTAGATCACTTCGAATTACAACGCGTTAAAACAATTGACTTTGGTTCACTATTTGAATTAACTTATTTAATTAGAATTAAGAAAGATGTTGACCAAAAAGCATTTATTGATGATTTAAGAAGCAGAAACTCAAATCTTAACATTACACTTGTTCATGATTATGCTGCACTTATGACAAATAATCCAAACTAAAAAATAACTCCACCAAAACAGGTGGAGTTTTATTTTATATTTTTTTAATGGATGGATGAGACTCTAATAACTTTTTAATACCATGTGGTAGTTTGAATGCAATTGTTGCAATATCACCCTCAAGTGATACAACAATACCTTCTCCAAAGACAGCATGAGATACTTTGTCGCCGGCTTTTAAGAAGCGGTCATTACCATTTCTATTTTGAGTTGGATTAGCATATTGTTTAGTTAATCGTTCTTTAACTGGTGACATTTCTTTTAAGAAACGAGATGGCATAGGTCGGATATAATTACCATAAAGTAAGCGATCATCGGCACGAGATAGATATAATCTTTCTTTAGCTCTTGTTACACCAACGTATGCAATTCTTCTTTCTTCTTCAAGTTCTCTTGTATCGTAAGTTGATAATGGTGATGGGAATATTCCTTCTTCCATCACTGTCATAAAGACAACTTTAAATTCTAATCCTTTTACTTGATGGTAGGTAGATAGAATAACACCTTCACGATTTGATTGTAAGTCTAAATCCGTGTATAAAGCGATTTGGTCTAAGAGTTGAGTTAATCTTTCCATGAAACTACCTTCATAGAACTCTTGACCTTGAACGAATACCGATTTTAATTCTTTGATGTTATCAATACGTTCTTGAGAGATATCATCTTTCTCTTCTTCAAGCATTAGAAGATAACCTGTATTGTATGCAACATACATGACAACTTCATCTAGATTCTCCATAGTAGCTAAGCGTTCTTGCATCTCAATGATTAATCGTTTAAATGAATCTAGTTGTTCTCTTGTTTTACCTGATACATCTAAATGATCAATCGCATTAAACATTGACAAGTTTAATTGTTTAGCAAGTGTCTCCAACTTATTAACGGTTGTTGGACCGATTGCACGTTTAGGTACATTGATGACACGTTTTAAGTAAAAGTCTAGATGTGGATTAACGAGTAATCTAATATAGGCTAAGATATCTTTGATTTCTTTTCTCTGATAGAAAGATAGGCCACCATACATAACATATGGAATGTTATGTTTCATAAGTGTATCTTCAAAAGTACGAGATAATGCATTGTTTCGATAAAGGATTGCAATATCAGAGTATGCATAACCATGGTCTTTTACAAGTCTAGTGATTTCGTTTGCTACCATAGTTGCTTCGCTAAAGTCAGATTGTGCATTCCAAATCATTGGTTCAATGCCAGCTGGACTTTCAGTTGATAAATTTTTCTTTACTGGTCGATTGATATTATTTGCAATTAATCTATTTGCAAAATCTAGAATTTCAGGTGTTGAACGGTAATTTTTAGCAAGTACTTGTTCACCGCCAAAATCTCTTCTAAAGTGGTTAGCATTTTCATAGTTTGCTCCACGGAACCCATAAATAGATTGATCAGGGTCCCCAACAACAAACACATTTTTATTTCTTCCTGCTAAGTATTTAATAATTTCATATTGAATGTGGTCTGTATCTTGAAACTCATCAACTAAAATATAATGGAATTTATCTTGATAATACTCCCTAACATCCACGTGTTCTTTTAATAGTTTTAAAAGATAGATTTGTAAATCATCAAAATCTAATAAATTATTTTCAACTAAATCATGTTGATACATTTGATAAATTAACTTCTCGTTATCATCATCAAAACGGTCTTGATTAAAACACTTCATGTCAGAAATCTTATTTCTAACATCATTAATCTTATAACGTTTATGGTCTAAATTTAGTCTTTTAATAATATCTCTAATAATTGATTTTGCGTCATCTTCATCAGCAATATTAAATGTTTTCTTATAACCTAAGTTTAAAACTTCAATATCACGACGAAGTATATTGGCAGCTAGACTGTGGAATGTGTAGATCCAAACGCTTGATGCATATGGGCCAGCCATATCAATAATACGTTCTTTCATTTCACGAGCTGCTTTATTGGTAAAAGTAACCGCTAGAATTGAGTCAGCAGGTACACCTGCTTCTTTAATTAAGTATGCTACTCTAGTTGTTAATGTTCTTGTTTTACCTGTACCTGCACCTGCAACAACAAAAAGAGGGCCAGAAACATGTGTGGCCGCCTTTAATTGCTCGGGATTCAGTTTAGCTAGGAATTCTTCCATGCTAACTCCTTCTTACTTGTAACTACTCTTTAATGGAACAATCTCATTAAAATCGTATGGGTTATTATTCTTTTTATCAAAGTAGCAGTTGAAATATCCATTTCTAATGAATTGGAATTTTTCGCCTGTTTCTACATCACCTAATGCACCTTCAATAAAGCCATACTTTTTAACGATTGAGTCTTTATTGTATCTTTCATCAATAGATAGATTACTATCACCTAATAATAATGGTCCGTAGAAGTTAAAGCCTGCTTTGATTGCAGTTGATGCTTCTACAAAGTGAATTGTACCATCTGGTTTTCTTGCACTAAATCCTGAACCTGATAAAGTTTCAGGGTCGTATGTTGCAAGTACTTCAATGATGTTACCTTCTGCATTCTTTATGACATCATATGCTTTGATGAAGTATGTGTGGAAAAGTCTCACTTCGCCACCTAATGATAAACGTTTATATTTGTTATCTGGTTTAACTTCTGCAAAGTCTTCTTGTTCAATATATACAGTTTTCGAGAAGGCAATTTTTCTTGAACCTAGTTCAAGACGATCTGGATGGTATGCTACATCGAAGAACTCCATTTTATCTTCAGGATAATTTGTAATTGTTACTTTTAATGGGTTAACTACTGCAAATGCTCTTTTTGCTTTACCTTGTAAGTCATCGCGAACAAATGATTCTAACATATCAACTTCAACTTCTGAGTTAACTTTTGATAAACCAGTTGCTAAGATGAATGCACGAATAGCTTCTTTGGTATAACCTTTTCTTCTTAACCCTGAAAGGGTTGGCATTCTAGGATCATCCCAACCATCAACATATCCTTCATCTACTAAGTATTTTAGTAAACGTTTAGACATAACAGTATTCACAATACCTAAACGACCAAATTCGATTTGACGTGGTGTATGTTCCATTTCTGTTTCACGAACAACCCAGTCATATAAAGGTCTATGGTCTTCAAATTCTAAAGAACATAGAGAGTGTGTAATACCTTCAATCGCATCTTCTAGTGGATGTGCATAGTCATACATTGGATATACTTTCCAAGTATCTCCTGTGTTATGATGGACTGCAAATGAAATACGATATAGTACTGGGTCACGCATGTTCATGTTAGGACTTGCCATGTCAATCTTGGCTCTTAATACTTTTTCGCCTTCTTTATATTTACCTTCACGCATTTCCATGAAAAGTTTAATGTTTTCTTCAACTGAACGGTTTCTGTATGGCGAAGGTATACCAGGGGTAACAACATCACCTCTAGTTTTAGCAATTTCTTCCGCTGATTGATCATCAACATAAGCTAATCCTTTTTTGATCAGTAAAATTGCACGGTTAAACATTTCTTCAAAATAATCAGATGCCCAGTAAATGCCTTTTGGTTCATAACCTAACCAACGAACATCTTCTAAGATACCTTTAACATAAACTTCATCTTCTTTTGATGGGTTTGTATCATCATAACGAAGGTTAGTTGAACCACCAAATTGTTTAGCAAGTTCAAAATTGGTTACGATCGCTCTTGCGTGACCAATATGTAAAAAGCCATTTGGTTCTGGTGGAAAACGTGTAATAATTTCATCATGTTTACCAGATTTAATATCCTCTTCCATGATCGTTTTAATAAAGTTTGAATTATTTTCCATATAATTACCTCTTAATCTAGTGCATTCATTTGTTTGATTGCTTCATTTTTTAATTTTACTTCAGCTTCTTTATTTGGCACTGAACTATCTGGATAAAGTGGTTTACCCACATTTAAAACGATTTTTTCACGGTCCCAAATTAAGAATCTTGAAGGCTTAAAACTAATTCTAACTGGTACAACAGGTACGCCTGATTCAACCACTAGATGGAATGCTCCACGTTTAAACTCTCTAATCTCTTTATCTTTATCAATTAATTCTCCCTCAGGGTAGATGTGCACATATCGTCCACGTCTTGCTTCATTCCCTAGAGTTTGAAAGAATAATTGGGTTTCTAACATATTACCAGGTACAGGTACTGCACCAAGTAAATTAACAAAGAATCCAGCAATAGGTTTTTCAAAGTTTGCTTTCATCGCAGTCATAATCGGGCGTTTAGGAAAAGTTGCAAGTGAATTCATGGCAGAATCTAGGATATGTACGTGATTAGAAATCACAACCGCTCCACCTTTAATCTCCCTAAAGTTCTTACGACCAATATACTTAACATTTAGAATAAACTTCATGTATAAGAATAACAGCGGTAATGCAAATAAATAATAAGTCATTGCAGATAAGGTTCTTTTAACAGGAGGGTGTGTAAGTGCTTTTTTAAATGCTTTACCTTTAACGGTTTCAGAAATTTTCTTTGCTTTTTGAAGTTTGATTGCATCTTGCAACATTTCTTCAAAACGATCAACTGAATAACCTAGCCTAAAGCGTTCAGTGTATGACTTATACTTCAGTTTAGCATTTAATCTTTCTTCATCATTTAAAAGCCAGTATTCAATCTTTTCTCTTAAGTCGTCTACATCATTAGGCTTGAAAAGATTATTACTTGTTAATGCAAACTGTTTTGTTGCACTCTTTTTCGCATTTGCAATAACTGGAACTAATCCTACCGCAATTGCTTCTAAACATGCAATAGCTTCAATTTCAATGTTTGCTGCATGGACATAAAGATGAGCACTTTCTAATGCTTTGATCAACTCTTCTTGTTTGAAGAATTTAAACTCGACATCTAAATTGTGTTTCTTAACATAATTTTCTAAGAATGTTTTCTTTGGTCCATGACCTGCTAAAGTGATTCTAATCTTTTCTTTTAATGATGATGCATTTACTGCTTTTAAAAGTAAGATTTGATTTTTTTCTTTAGCAAAGCGTCCAGTTGAAATAATATGAAACTTACCCTGAGGTTCAATAACTTCGCCCTTGAAAAAAGCATCGTCAACACCATTAGAAATGACCTTGATGGTATTAGGATAGTTATGATTTCTTAATTCACTAGCAATAAAGTTTGAAGGTGCATGGACAAATGGAATCTTGCCATAAAACTTTCTAAATCTTCGATAAATAAATGAATTTAAGAAAGGTACGTTATTTAACCCTGCACCATATGTAATATTCTCTGGTTGGATATGAAAAGATGCAGTCTGCGGTATATTTAGTTTTTGTGCAATACTTCTTGCCACCAGGCTAGTTTTCCAAGGGGTTACAAAGTGAACGACATCCGCACCTTTAAATGCTTCCATTATCACTTTTTTATCTGGTTTTGAGAAGATTACATCTTGATGTTTTGCAACATCTGTGACAATCGGGATATAACGCTCTTTTAGGCTATAATAGCCTTCTCCACCTTGCCCCACAGATAAAATTCTGACCTCATGGCCACGCATTCTTAATTGTTCTACAAAACGACGGGTCGTAATTGTCGTTCCATTGCTTTGATGTAAATAATTGTCGATGACAAATACAATAACCATAAACACCTCGAAGCATTAAAAATCGTGTTAATTTATTATATCACATCAAGTGATATAAGGTCATTAGCGCATAAAAAAAAGAGGCAAAATTCGCCTCTTTTAGTAAATTATGGGAGTAAATTATCAAGTCCAGGGACTGAACCTAATTCACCATATAATGCATCAAATAGAGCTTGTTGTTGTGCTGGAGTTAAATCATTCATTGAATCTAGAATTTCTGATACATCTGAATTTTCAGGATCTGCTAAGAAGTTATCAAATGCATCTTGGACATTTGCATAATCTGGATCAGCAAGAACATTATCTAGCGCATTTTGAATTGCATCTTGTAAGTCAGCAAGAATTTGAGCATTTGCACCAGTTGGTACTAATTCAAATCTTAAATAGTTACCAACAACTAGTAAATCTTCAACTGATACACCTTGGCTAGCAAACTCACCTAAGAAATCAGCAAGAATAATTTGGTTACCAACAATAATTTCATTTTCCCCAATAAGGTTTAAAATAACTGCAACTTTAGTCGAATCTATTAAGATACCATCACCAATCGAAATTTCATCAATTGTGAAAACTAAATCTTCTTTATCGTTAGAAACAGATGGAGTTGCAATTAAAGTAAAGTCTGTCTTGAAGTATTTAGTAGCATCCCCTTGTTTAGCTAATGTCATAATGACTGTGAAATGAACTTTACCATCTTCAAACTTACCAAATATTGGTTGAGTTGAAATCTCATAAACATGTGCCCCTAATTCCAATGTTTGAGTGATGTTCATTGAATCACCAACATAATAATCAAGTAATTGGTTAAATGCCATTTCATGCATATCATAGTTTAAAGTACCAGAACCACCAAGTGAAGAAATTAAGAGTGATGTTAATTGACCAGTAAACATGGTTTCAACATCAGCATCATTTTGTAGTTGTGAAGTTAAGACATATTGTGTCTTAGTTGAACGCATTTGTCCAAGTGCAATAGAAAGTCCACCTTCTCCTTCACTAAATACTGTATCTAATAAGTCACCATCATCAATAAATCCAAATAATGCTTCTAACATTGCTTCATTAGAACCATCTTCTGCTTTAATGAGGTTAATTAAATCTTCTGTATAAATCCAAACAGATTTAGTGTTTAAGTCAAAGTAACCAAAATCTTGGACCATAGTACCAATTAAAGTATTTAAATCGCTACCTGAAATTTGTCCATATGTCCAGTTTGCAAAATCATACATCCAAAGAATTGGTAGGTTACCAATAGAGATATCTTTTATTGTTAAACGATATTCATTTTGGGTAGCACCATTCACTTCTGCTTGTTCAATTGAAACAGTAAAGACAATTTTAATCGTTGTTTGATAGTAGATATTACTCATACCTGCCTCAACACCAGCATCAATTGTTACTTGATCATCAGCAAAACCAATTGTTACACCTTTTAATCCACCATAATCAGCGAATGGAATAGCATATTTTTTTTCTGATTCAGGAACATTTGGATCATCACTTGCAAAGTTTGGATTCTCTGCTGCATAAATAGCTTTTAACGCAGCATTTGCATTTGCTTGGTTAAAAGTAAAATTAAAGCTTGTTGCGTTTTGATCACTTAAGAATTCATCTAATTGTGTTGCAGCAATCTCTTCAAATGAGGTGCTGGTAGCATTAGCAAAATCATCTTTTGGTGCTTCATACCCTTTATACATGATAACCAAAAGAATAATTGGCATTAATACAGATAATAATATTAGAAATCCTACAAGTTTGAAAATAAATTTAATGAGTTTAAACATTCTTTTCTCCTCCTCATCGTGTTTTAATTATATAATAAAAAATCGATGCTATGAGCAATTATTGCTTAATAACATCGATTGGATAACTTGAATCACCTTTTATGAAGTAGTTATCTTTTAAACCGAACTTTTGCACTTGATAATAAGCAGCAAGTCCAATCATTGCAGCTTGGTCTGTACAGTATTTAAATGGTGGAATTAAAATTTCTTGATTCTTAATTCTATCTTGAAGTTTAGCGCGTAATCCTTTATTTGCAGCAACACCACCAGCGATAATAATTTGTTTTACGCCTAGGTTATCTGCAGCATGACGTGTCTTTTCAACTAAGACTTCAGTGACAACATGTTGGAAGGATGCACATACATCCTCAATCTTAAATGTTTCACCACGTTGCTTCATGTTGTGAACTAAATTTAGGACTGCACTTTTTAATCCAGAGAATGAAAAATTATATGGATCGTCTTTTAAGAATGGTTTAGGTAGATTATAAATTGGCATACCTTCATGTGCAAGCTTATCAACAAGTGGACCACCTGGATAAGGTAGACCTAAGATTCTTGCTATTTTATCGTATGCTTCACCTACAGCATCATCTAGTGTTGTACCCAATAACTCAATTTCATAATGACCTTTTATGTGAAGTAACTCAGTGTGTCCACCAGATACTAGTAAGGCAAGTGCTGGAAATTTAAAATCATTTTCGACAACTGATGCATAAATATGTCCAATTAAATGATTCACACCAACAATAGGTTTGTTGTGCATATACGCAAAAGTCGTTGCTGCATTAATGCCTACTAAGAGCGAACCAATTAAACCTGGTCCTTCAGTAACTGCAACTAAATCGATATCTTCAACTTTGATATTTGCTTGTTCAATTGCTTCATCAAACATATAAAGCATTGACTCAATATGTGCTCTTGAAGCGATTTCTGGAACAACGCCACCAAATTTTTCATGTATTTTAATTTGACTTAATACAGCATTTGATAAAACTTCTTTACCATCTTTTGTGATCGCTACAGATGTTTCATCGCATGATGATTCAACGGATAAAATTAACATTTATTTGACCTCGATAATCATGACGAGTCCATCTTCATTTTTATAATAATTCGGTATTGTTCTAATTGTTATACCACCGAATTTTTCATAAAAATGAATCGCTCTTTGATTACTTTTTCTTACTTCTAGGATGATTGTTTCGCAACCCTCAACCTTTAATTCATTTAATAAAAACTCAAATATTTCTTTTCCAATACCTTGGTTTTGATAAGGTAAATCGACTAAGAAATTGACAATATCAGCATTTTTATCAATAAGTCTTAAGCTGATATATCCTATAATTTTTTCATCTTTCTCATATACATATATTTTTGAAAAAGGATTATCTACAAGTTCTTGGCGTAAAAAAGCATAACCCAAACTTTCATTAAAGATTTTATTTTCTAACTTTTCAATTTCAAATAAATCATTAATTTGAGCTTGTCTGATCAAGTTTACTCTCAGCCTCTGTCTTTCTTAAATAATTAGGAATTAATTCAAAAATATTAACGACCATTTCAGAATATGCTAAAATTACTGAACCATCGACTTTAATTGTGTCTTCTTTTAAATTTACAAGTAATGCTTTTTCTTCTTCCGATAATTCATCCATATGTCTTAATGCTTCTTCACTTAGTCTTTCACCTTTTTGGTATAAAGCACTAAATCCTTGGTTGTTTCTGGCATCATGCCAAGCATAAACTTTGTTTTTATATCCTGATGTTAAAAATAATAAAGAAGATACTTTTCTAATGACGATATTAGTTCTATATCCCATCATCTTAGCAGTCATTACACCAACGCGTAAGCCTGTATATGAACCAGGACCAACCCCTACAACAACTGAACTTAAATCATCTTTAGTTAACTTGTTTCTTTTTAATAATTCATCAATTAATGGAATAATGTAAGCTTGATGATCTGACTTGCCAACTCTAACACTAATATCTAGTGTTTTTTTATCATCTTGTAACATTAAGATCATTGATGGTGTTGATGTATCAATTAATAAGTGTTTCATAGAGCATCTTCCCAACTTTCATCTAAGTTATGCGATGAAATCTCAATTCTTCTATCATTATCAGCAAGATATGTTAATTTTACTTCAATATATTTTTCTGGTAATAATTCTTTAACTTGATAAGGCCATTCAATGACTGAAACTGAATCCTCATCTTCAATATATTCTTCTAAATCAAAGTCTGTACCCACACTATCCATTCGATAAAGATCAAAATGATAAAGTGTTTTATTACCTTGATGGACCTTTAAAAGCGTAAAAGTAGGGGAATTCACAATGGACTTTACCCCTAAACCTTTTCCGATGCCTTTTGTTAATGTTGTTTTACCAGCTGATAAGTCCCCTGATAAAAGGATGACGTGACAATCAGCTGGCATGTTTTTAACTATTTTTTCGCCTAATTCAATTGTTTGTTCTTTGTTATTTGTTTCAATTATCTTCATTTTTTTCCTAGTAACGCAAACATATTCTTCTTGTATGCCTCAACACCTGGTTGATCGAATGGGTTTACGTCAAGTAAGTATGCACTCATCGCACATGCTATTTCAAAGAAGTAGACTAAGTAACCAAAATGATATGCATCCATCTTATCAAGTGTAATTAAGATGTTTGGCACGTTACCATCAACGTGAGCCATCATTGTACCTTCTAATGCTTTGTCATTAACAAATGATACCTCTTTTCCAGCAATATAGTTTAATTTGTCTAAATCATCTTGATCAAATGGGATGGCTAATTTGTCAGTTTTCTTAACTTGTAAAACTGTTTCAAATAAAATGCGTTGTCCATCTTGGATTTGTTGACCAAGTGAGTGAAGGTCAGTTGTAAATTGTGCGCTTGAGACCATTAAGCCTTTACCATTTTTACCTTCTGATTCACCATATAATTGTTTCCACCATTCTGAGAAGAATGATAAACGTGGCTCATAGTTTACAAGGTATTCAGTTTTCTTGCCTTCTTCATATAATGCATAACGTGTAGCAGCGTATAAGTATGCTTTGTTTTTCTTTAATGATGGTTCTTGAGCATCATTCCATGCATCTTGAGCACCTTTTAACATCTTAGCAACATCAACACCTGCAAATACAAATGGTAATAATCCAACAGAGGTTAATACTGAGAATCTACCACCGATATCATCTTTAATAACAAACTTTTCATATCCTTCGTTTGTAGCAAGTTGATATAATGCACCGCGTGCTTTATCTGTAGTTGCAAAGATTCTTTGTCTTGCTTCATCTTTACCGTATTTATTTTCAATGTGTTCTTTTAAGAAACGGAAGGCAACTGCAGGTTCAGTTGTAGTACCTGATTTTGAAATCACGTTAATTGCGTAATTTTTCTTATCTAAATATTTTAGTAAATTCTTTAAATAGTTAGAAGATAATTGGTGTCCAGCAAAAATGATCTCTGGTTTTGATTTTTTAAATGGTTCTTTAAGAAATTCTAAACCGGCTTTAGCACCTAAATAAGAACCACCAATACCAATAACAACTAAAACATCTAGTTTAAAGAACTTGTTCTTTAATGCGTAGATTCTTTCTAATTCTTCTTTTTCATAATCAAATGGTAAGTCTAACCAACCTAAGAAGTCGTTTCCTTTACCAGATTTTGATTTAATCATTTCATGAACTGTGTTTACTCTTGGTTGTAAGTTATTTACTTTATGCTTTAAGAATTTTTGTGCTTCTGAAATATTAATTTTTATACTCATGATTTACTCGCTTTCTTTAACTCTACCCATTCAGGTAATTTCTTTTCAATGGATCTAAATCCGATTTTAATATCAACTTGTTTAGAAACTCTTGGATTAATGAATTGAGCTTTCTTATAAGAGAGTTGTAACTTCTTGTTTTCTTCATCGACCTCAAGAACTGAAGCATAAATGAATTCACCGACAGTAAAAAGCTTATCAATATCTTTTACAAATCTATCTGATACTTCAGAAATATGGATTAAACCTTGATAATCTTCGTGTTCTACAAAGACTCCATACGGTTGAATTCCGGTAATTTTACATTGAATTCGGTCATTTTTATTCATATAAGTTCGTCCTATTCATTTTTCACTTAATTATATCACTTTATATTTACTATATAAAGATTTTCTATCTAAAACCATATTTTAGCGAAATGTTATAAAAAAACATAGGTTTTTAAGCCTATGTTTAGTAAGTTATCTCTTTTTTTCTAATGATTGTATAAATGATCATAACCGCTGGTAATGTCATACTATAAATGATTGATAATATAATTTGAATCATTGTTAGCGGTGGAATATTTAATGTAAACTGAGCTAATGCTGAACTTGCATAAAGTAACTCAATTGCTAATGTTGGTGCTGCAAGTACGATAATTAAAATCCAGTATTTATTTTGTTTAAATAAGTTGTGGTAGTAGGTGTATCCAAAGAATCCGACTGCTACATAGAGTGCAATCTCTGTACCAAGATATAACATACCTTCAATACTTGTAGGGATTACACCATTAAATACCCAACTCATAATAACTTCTACAATTAACCAAACAGCTGCTAAAAGTACATAGTATCTAGATGCATAACCGCGTTCTAAATAAAGTGCTGCTAAGAAAATCAAGATCGATAAATTAGCAAAAATGACACCAAAATCTCCGGTTAGTGCTGCTGCGAGCAAAATATAAGCAAAGTTCACAATGAAGAATGAGAACATTAACCATTGTCTTTTAGTAAGTTGCATAATAATTAATTCCTTCCGATTGTAATACCCATTAAAGGCTTTTTAAATTTCGTATAAATGAGATTAGGCAGTTTATCATCAATATAAATATTGATATTTAAAAGTGTGAATAATTCTTGTTGAAGAATTTTCGCTTCTTTTAAATCATGATACATAATCAATACATAGGGTTCATGACCTAGTTTTTTCTCATTTTCAATACGAAGTTTAATATATTTGAAAACTTGTTCTTGTTTAGGTAATGACTTAACTAAGTTTAAGTCATCTTTAACCTCAATAATATGATTAAATGGCAATAAATTTTTAATAAAATTGTTTGGTAAATCTCTTGTAACTAAAATTGTTTGGTTATGTTTAATGAACGTTTCAATTTTAACTTGAATTGAATTTGCTGTTTCATCATAATTATCAGGTAATGTTAATTGATACAAAATTTGATTAATCCCACTTGAAAAAGTTTTTGTATCAATGATATGAAAATCATTTTTAGCCAAAATCGTTTTAGCTAAATTAGCTTGAGTTAACGAATCAGAAAAATACGTACTTGAAATAAAGATAAAAACTTCTTTATATCCTAGTTTTTTTTGTTCTTCATATGCTCTAATATAATTTTCTGGTTTTGGTGCAATCACCGATACTTTTTTAGCGTTAATTAAGTCGCTTGATGATACTTGATGATTGAAAACCTCATGGTCTTCTAACATAAAAGATAAAGACACGACACTCGCGTCTTTAAACTGTTCATCAATTTCATTTAAGTTGGTACTTGAGTCGATAACGACACCAAATGTTCTCATATCCCTCTTACAATTAAGAATCCTATGACGGCAATTAAAGCACCTAATAAAATACCAGCAAATACTTCTCTTGGCTTATGTCCTAGAGCTTCTTTGAGTTTCTTTTCTTCTACATCAATATTTTCAATTAAATTTAATCTTAATTTAATTTGGTTTAATTCTCTGGCGTGTTTACTTGCTTCATAACGAACACCCATTGAATCGTGTAAGACGACTAATGCTAAAACTAATGCAATCGCAAAAATTGTTGAAACTTGACCAAATTCATGTATCTCAAAAAGAGCAATGGATACCGCAAGTGAAGTGACTAATGCACTATGACTTGATGGCATACCACCGGTTGAAATTAAAATACTTTCGTTAAGTTTTTTATTAACAATCGCATCAATGATGAATTTCATCACTTGAGCGGTTAATAACGAAACGATGGATATAATTATGACTGCATCAGGAGTTGACATCATATTAGACAGTTACCACAGCAATAATACCTGGAACATTTTCCAAAAGCATTTGCTCTATTCCTTGTTTTAGTGTAATATCGATTGCCGCACAGCCGTCACAAGCTCCACCCATTCTAACATAAACGATACCATCTTCGATGTTAACGAGTTCAATATCGCCACCGTCACGTTGGATGTATGGACGAACGCGGGTTAATATTTTGTTTACAGATTCTGTTTGTTGTTCAATACTCATTCTACAATACTCCGTTCATTTAAACTACATTCATTATACTTTGTTTTCTTCTTTTTTGACCCTTTTTAGCACGAAAAACGGACAATTATGGTTACAACTTTCATTGATGTAGTCAGGAATCTTCTTATAGCCGTTTGCACCTTTTGGATCTTGTGAGAAACCTTTTAATCTTAAAATATCTGATGCAATGTCACCTACAATGTAGGTGTAGCGATCAAAAGCAACATCAACATATTTCTCAATAAACTTTTGAATGTCGAATGCATCACGATAGTTTTTAATTAATTCAAAATTTCCTACTTCTGTTTCTATAATCATATTAAGCCTCTCATCCGGCAATGTAATCATTTAATGGTACATCATACTCGGTAGGGTCGAATTCAACCACTTCATCTTCGTAGATAATACCAATTTTGTATATACTTTGTCGATTTCTAAAAAATTTATCAAAATAACCTTTACCATATCCAAGACGATAAAAGTTTTTAGTCATACCTAAACTTGGTACGAGAATCACTTCAAGTTTATGGGTAATATCAAATCCAAATTGTGGTTCTAAAATACCAAAGCTTGATTTTTTCAGTTTTGAATGTGCATCTACTTGTAAAAACATGATGCGATCATTTACAACTTTTGGCAGTGCATAGATTTTATCTGGAAACAAAATCATTAGCTCAGTTAAATCAACCTCACCTCCAACAGGTGAAAACAATCCAACAAAGTCAGCTTTTAAGAAGTGTTCATCTTCTTTTAACTTTTCAATAATTCTTTCCTTAGCTAAAATCTTTCTTTCAAAACTTAAATTTTTGCGTTTTTCAATGATTTCTTTTCTTAATGTCTTCTTATCCATGTGAATCCCCTCTCACATTAATAATTATTTAATATCTTTGAAATAACATCCTTGTCCTTTAAACTGTGGTAGTTGTGCAGTCTTTAATGCGCGTGCTGCATTTTGATATAAGTCTTGAGCATTGACTGCATCATCATACATTTGAGCAATCCCAATAAATACTTCAAGTTCAGCAGTGATTGAACCATATTCCATTGCCATATTTAAGTATGAGTCTTCTGCTCTAATACCGTTATGAAGACTAGCCATCTTTCTAGCATCTGTAATTGTAAATGCAAACTCTAAACCAGATAAGCGATAAATGTCTGAACTTTCTGTAACAAATGATTGTTTTAATCTCGTAATATATTGAGCCATCAACATATTACCAACATCTCTACCATGTGCTTCATTAATTATTGGAATATTTTTCAAATTAATGATTGCTAATTGGAAAGGTCGACCATTTTTAATGAGTTGTTTTAAGTCTGGTAACAGATAGTTTTCATCTTTAATTTGATCTAATATTTCGAGATTTGTCTTTCTATAGTACGCAGCGTGGATTGGCGAGATGATACCCATGATTGTCGAAGATTCTCTATCTTCAAATAATCTTTTACCTTTTTCTTTAACCCAAATATAGTTATCATCCACTTTAAAACGATATGAGATTGCATATGCTGGTTTATTTGGTGTTAGATTTGAAATGGTATCTAAATACTTTTGTAAATCTTGTGGATTGATAAAATCACGATAATCATTCACCTTTAAAAGGTTAGTTGGCATCTTTAGACTTTCTGTGATGACATCATTCATCCAGATAGTTTTCTCATCTAAATCGATATAGAATAAACCTTCATCAGAAAGTTCTAAAGTAGCAATAAATTTATGTCTAATAGATTCTAATTCTTTATCGGTTGCTTTAAGTGTTTTTTCAACTTGAAGTAATTCTTCATCCGTTCTCTTTTCACCTACTGCCATTCTGCCTCGATATCTTCCTAGAACGTATAAGGGTTGCATATGTAGATGTAGAGTTACCGGCTCACCATTGAAGTTTTGAAGTTCTAATTCCATGATTTCGCTGTCACTTGGTTTAACTGTTTTACGATAGTCATTAAAATACTTTTCAATGACTCTGGTGTGAACAGCTTCACCATTCATCTTAGTAAATCTCACTTTAGATGAGAATACATTTAAGAACTTTTTACCGATGACATCTTCTTTTGAAAGATTTAACTCACGCAATAAGGATAATGAAATATCTTTAATGCGTTCTTTATGGTCAACAACATAATAAACATTCCATTTAGTATTCTTAACACCTTTAATAAAAAGTTGATAATATGAACCATTTATAATGGCATTTCTAAAGGTTTGATAAAGCGAAAGCAAGAATATTCCATAATTAAAATATAAATAAATCACATAACCTAGTAAATATTGGTCGTTGGTTAAAATGAATGTGTCATAAATAAAAATCAACACAGCAAATAAAGTTACATTCAAGAATGAGAATGTAAGTCTATTTCTTAATACACGTTCTCTTAAGATGGATTCAGTGATGACTAATACCAAAATAAAGACGGCAATAATCACCCCAAAAATTGGGTGTTGCGTGTAATCTAACATGTTAACCTCTTATGAAATAAGTACTGGGAAAATATATTTAAAGAATACTGCACTTAAGGCTACTAAAAATGAAATAACATAAACTAACCATCCATGACGATCAAAGAAGGCTACAATTTTTGTTGATAAATCTCTTGAACCAAAGAACTTAAATGGTTCAAAAATCAAGTTAAAGATTTTCTTAAACATAGCTTTCTCCTTTCTATCTCATGAAGAGTGATAAATACTCATTAAGGGCATTTTCATCTTTCATCTTAGTCATAACACCATTAATTGCTACTGAAATACTTCCTGTTTCTTCTGATACAACAACAGTAAGTGAGTCGGTGATTTCTGAGATACCTAAAGCTGCTCTATGACGAGAACCTGTTGTCTTTTCAAAATTGTCGTTACTTGATAAGACAAAGTATGCACCAGCACAGACTAATTTATCGCCACGTACAATGACTGCGCCATCATGTAGTGGTGTATTTGGAGTGAAAATATTAATTAATAATTCATGTGAAACATCACTGTTTAACATGATTGCACGAGATGAATATTGGTCAAGTGTATTATGTTTTTCGATTGTAATTAAGCCACCGATTGAATCTTTAGAAAGTAACATTGCAGCTTTAACAATCTCATTCTTAGTTCTTTCACTACCCATCATTACAGCACCTGATTTAGTGGTTTCTTTCCACATTGATTCAAGTGTTAAGCGTAAATCTGGTGCACCAACAATGATGATAAAAATGATGGAAATAAATGGAAGGGTTGTAAATACTTCATTCGAAATCGTTAGTGGTAAGAATTCTGCTAACGCATACATTAAAATTGTAAATAAGAAAAATGTAAATAAAGAGAATACTCTCTTATTGTGTAATACAAATTTAAGTACGAGTACGGCTAAGATAAAGATTAGGTAGAAATCTAGTAAAGTCCACCAAGATAAATTAGAAGCCCAATCTGGCATATTGATACCCTCTTTCGAATAAAATCTACTTTGATTATATCATATTATGATATCTAATAAATATAATTTTGGGTAATACATGTTATAATGCTTTTGGTATAGAATATATAGTTAGTTACTAAATGAAACTAACTTTTGAAAGGGGTGGGAGCATGAACACTTGTTCCATAGAAAAAGCTCTGAATCTATTTGGAGAAAAATGGAAGTTCTTAATCATTAGAGAACTTTTAACAGGTAAAAAACGATTCTCTGAATTAAAAAGAAATATTGATACAATTAGTCAAAAGGTATTAACTCAAAACTTAAGACAGATGGAGGCATCTGGACTATTAATTAGAACGGTATATCCTGAGATTCCACCACGTGTGGAATACGAATTAACAAGTCTAGGATTATCACTTAGTCCAATTATTGATGCCATTAGAACATGGGGAGACACATATGCAAAAATTTGATCGTGCACTTTTAGTTGCTGCCAACTTTCGCACGGATATTAAACAAACAGAAGATTCAATTATTGAACTTGAAGAATTAGCAAAAGCTTGTAATATTGAACCAATCGATAAAGTCATTCAATCAATTGATCAAATTGACCCAAGATATTATATTGGTTCTGGTAAAGTCGAAGAAATCAAGAAGATGATTGATATATTAAATATCGACATGGTAATCTTTGATGATACCTTATCACCTGGACAATTAAGAAATTTAGAAAAAGTATTAGATACAATTATTATTGATAGATCATTTCTAATTTTACAAATATTTGCTGAGCGTGCAAAAACTAAACAAGCTATGCTTGAAGTTGCACTTGCTCAAAAACTATATATGTTACCACGCTTAGTTGGTATGGGTAATTCACTATCTAGACAAGGTGGTGGTTCATTTAACGCAAAAGGTCCTGGTGAGACAAAATTAGAACTTGATCGTCGTAGACTTCAAGTTGAAATTTCAAATCTTAGAAAAGAGATTGAAAAGATTAAACAAACACGTGCTACTTCTCGCCAAAAAAGGCTTGATAACGCCATTCCAATTGTTGCACTTGTTGGTTATACCAATGCTGGCAAGTCATCATTAATGAACTATTTTGCAGATAAATGGGGAGCTGATAAAACTGAAGTATTTGAAAAGAATATGCTCTTTGCAACACTTGATACAAAAGCTAAAAGAATTAAGAAAGATAATCAACCACCATTTATTTTAATTGATACCGTTGGGTTCATTTCTAAACTTCCACCAGAGTTAATTGCATCTTTTGAATCAACGCTTGCTGATATTCAAGATGCTGACTTAATTCTACATATTGTTGATGGATTAAATCCTTCTATCAATCAATTAGAACTTACTAAATCTATTATTAAACAACTAGGTATGGAACATACACCAAGATTACTAGTTGTAACTAAAAAGGATTTAAGATTTAGTCAACCATATATTATGGAAGACTACTTCTATATCTCAAGTAAGACCGGAGAAGGACTTGATGATTTATATCAATCAATCCAATCTCATCTTTATGATTCAAGTAGAATTACACATTTATTAATCCCATTTGATCAAGGGGCAATTTATCAACAACTAAAAACCGAAACAACAGTTATTGAAACAAGCTATCTTGATAATGGTACGTATGTTAAAGCTGTGTTAACACCAAGAAATATTGAAAAGTTGAAGCAGTACATTATTCAAAAACCTAATTAAAATAAAAGCCTCAAGTCCAA
>NZ_JAQLOJ010000009.1:0-76235 GCF_057808485.1 Acholeplasma sp. ORD1043
GTTTACAGGGTACTTTTTTATTTATTTAGCCTGCTTACGGTAAGATATAACTTTATCTATGATAAAATTAATTGATTAGGAGAAATAACAGTACATGAAAAAATTTATTGAATGGTACTTCAAACAAAATAAACCAACAGTTACACAAGAAGAGATGAAAGCAGCTTTTGGTGATGAGTTAGAAACATTAGTTCCTGCTATTTCACCATATTTTGATATAAGACAAGATGGTGTTATATTAAAACATAAATTTAAACTAGGTATTATCCAAGTTAAAAAAACAGTTGCATTTTTAATTCAACCAGATAGTGACATAAGAATTGATCTTTATGACCTAAATGGTGCGATGGATAATGATTTAGTCTTAGTAAATAACTTCGCATATGATCCATATGTCGTAGAAATCATTAAATCAAGTATCACCCAAGTGATAGCAACCGTTCGTAAGTCAAATAAACATATTCGTTTTGATGCAACAGGCAATGCTAAAGATAAACTGATTATGGTAAAAGCATATCCAGATTATCTAGTGGATGGCCATGTAGTATTGCTAAAAGTGGTAGAAGTTACGCCAACTAGAATCTTCACTGATTTTGTTGAAGTGATTGGTCATCAAAATGATCCAGATATTGAAATTGTAAAAATTATTAATGAATACGAATGGCCACATACTTTTAGTAAAGAATTATTAAAAGAAGTTGCAAATATTAAAATTGATGAAGCATATGAAGAAAAAACACGTCGTAACTTAAGAGATAAATTAATTGTTACAATCGACGGAGAAGATGCTAAGGATTTAGACGATGCGGTTTGCTATGAAAAATTAGAAAATGGCTTGTTTAGAATTGGTGTCCATATTGCTGATGTTTCATATTTTGTTAGAGAAGAAACTTTAGTTGATAAAGAGGGCTATCGCCGTGCAACATCTGTTTATTTAGCGGATCGAGTGATTCCTATGCTTCCGCATAGTTTATCAAATGATTTATGTAGTTTAAATCCACATGAGGCTAAATATACAATTTCATGTGAGATGGTAATGAATGAAAATATGGATTTAATTTCATACGAAATCTTCCCATCAATTATTGAATCTAAATATAGACTGACATATTCTAAAGTTAATGAACTGATTAAAAATAACAAATCGCTTGGTAATGAAGATTTAGATACCATGATTTTTAGATTAAATGAAGTGGCATTAAAATTAAAACAATTACGTTCTAAACGTGGAGCCATTGATTTTGAATCAAGTGAACTTAAATTTGAAGTGGATTTAGAAGGTAAAGTCTTAAGTGTTAAAGAACGTAAGACTGAAGAAGCAGAAGGCTTAATTGAGTCTTTAATGATTCTTGCCAATGAAACAGTAGCAACGCACTTTCATACACATGATTTACCAGGAATTTATAGAGTACATGAAAAACCAGACCCATTAAAACTTGAAATGGCTCTAGATACGCTTCGAAAGATGGGTTTCCAAGCAGATAAGAATGCTAAAACAACACACTTTATGCTTCAAAAATTAGCTAATGGTGCAGTTGATTCGAAGTACCAATATATTGTTCATATGACCTTACTACGTGCGATGCAAAAAGCTAAATATGATCCAAAACCAATTGGACACTTTGGTTTAGGTAGTGACTATTATTCTCATTTCACATCTCCAATTAGACGTTATCCAGATTTACTTCTTCACCGCATGATAAGAAACTTAATGTTTACTGAACATAGTGAAAAGAAATTAATAAAAGAAATTAATCGTTTTGCTGATTTACTACCTGAATATAGTGATCATGCAAGTATTCAAGAACGTATCGCAATTGATATGGAACGTGAAGTTACTAAGTTGAAGTCATGTGAATACATGAGTGCATTTGTTGGTAACTTATTTGATGTAACAATTACTCAATTTTCACCAAGCGGATTTTATGTCAAACTAGATAATGGTATTGAGGGTTTTGTCCATATTAAAAACGTGAATGAATATTTAATGTTTGATGAAGAAAAACTTCTTTTCTATACCGATTCTGGTAAGAAGTATCGCTTAGGTGATGTCTTAAAGGTTAAACTCTTATCAGTTGATATGAAGGAGCTAAAAATTGACTTCACATTAAACGAAAAGAAAAAAGAGTTTAATGGTAAACCTAAACTCGGTAATAAACCAAGTAAGAAAAAAGATTTAGCAAGAATTATGTCATCAAATAAAAAGAAACAAAATTCATTTAATCGAAATAGAAGATAAAGCTTAGAGGTAACATATTATGTTACAATAATAAGTACGATATAAAGAAAAAAGGTATTTCAAGATGAAAGTAATCTCAACGAATAAACGTGCAACATTTGAATATATAATTGAACAAAAATTTACTGCTGGTATTCAACTTCAAGGTAGTGAAGTTAAGAGTATTAGAGCAGGTAAAGTGTCAATTAATGAAAGTTATGTCACAATTAAAAACGGTGAACTTTTTGTCTTAAATATGCATATTGCTAAGTTTGAAGCATCATCAATCTTTAATCACGAAGAAAGAAGAACAAGAAAACTTCTTTTACACAGATCTGAAATTAATAAACTTATTGGTCTTCGTGAACGTGGAGGGTATACAATTATTCCACTTCAAGTTCAATTACACCAAGGTTTAATTAAATTAGAGATTGCTGTTGCTAAGGGTAAGAAATTATACGACAAACGTGAATCAATTAAAGAAAAAGATTTACAAAGAGAACAAAGACAATTATTAAAGGGGAAAAATCGTCTGTGAGTAAACTAAAAATAGGACTTATGCTTGGTGGTGGCGGTGCTAAAGGTGCTTATCAATTAGGGGTAATTAAAGCACTTGAAGAAGCCAAACTATTAAAACACATCAAATCCATTTCTGGCACATCAATTGGTGCTATTAACACGATGCTTCTATTAAGTAAGAAAAATCATAAATTAATGTCTATGATTTGGGAAGAAATTGATGCAAGTGATGTTTTTGGTACAAAGGGTAGTCTATTTGATAAAGAGTCTAGAATGTATTCAGTTGAACCATTAACACATAAATTACTTCAAATGGTTAACATGAAGGATGTTAGAAAATCAAGAATTAAAGGTTACGCAACATCAAGTTTAATGTATTCAAAAACATCGATGTCACACCAAATTAATACAGAAACAATGGAAAAAAGAGTTTTCCATTTAAATAAGATGCAAGATCCATATAAAGCAGTTGTCGCATCTGCATCAATGCCAATTATCTTTGGTCCGACAAAAATTGATGATTTTTATTATGTTGATGGTGGTATCCTTGATAATTACCCCGTTGATCCATTACTTGGTGATAAATGTAACTTAATTTTAACGGTTGCATTAGATACTAAATTTAATCCATATTTATATGATCAACTTGATATCAATATCATTGATTTTACTTCTCAAGAAGCGTTTGAAAGAAGCATTATTAAAGATAGCATTGATACGTTAAGTTTCAATCAATCCTTTAAAGATGAAAAAGCATTATTAGGATACGTTGTGGGTCAAAAATTAATTGAAAAAATGTATCAAGAAGGTATCATCAAGAATTTCTTAGGCATGAAATTCTTTAAAAAGTTGCCAGAGTTTAAAGTAATCAAATTAGATGAACAAGAAGAATTACATATTAAAAACTTAAAACTCCAAACTAAAAAGGAATTTAAGAAACAAGAAAAGTTAAAGAAAAAGTTAAAGAAAAGAGAAGTTAAAAACGAACAAAAATCTCTTAAACAGAATAAATAATATTATCATGTAATAAAAATAAATTAAATGTAAGGACTTGTTCATGGCTACAGTAAAAATAGGATTAATGCTAGGTGGAGGTGGAGCTAAAGGTGTCTACCAACTTGGCGTCATTAAAGCATTAGAGGAAGCAGGACTGTTAAATCATATAGAAGTTTTATCAGGAACCTCTGTTGGTGCAATCAACGCCCTTCTTTTAATGAGCAAAAAGACACATGAACAAATGCTTAATATTTGGGATGAACTAGATAAAGAAAATGTATTTGGTACTAAAATGAACATTTTCAAAAATGAAACGAGAATGTATTCCATTGAACCAATTGCTAAAAAATTAATTGAACAAGTTAATTTAAAAGAAGTTAGGAATTCTAAATATCAAGGTTATGCAACAGCTGCTTTAATGTATTCCAAAACATCAATGGTTCATCAAATGAATCCTCATAGGATGGAAAAGATAGTGTTTGACCTAAATAAGGCAGATGATCCATGTAAGGCGGTCATGGCGGCAGTATCTATACCTGTCATCTTTGGTCCAACTGAAATCGATGGGTTTAATTATTTGGATGCAGGTAAGATAGATAACTATCCAGTTGACCCGCTCATTAAAGATGGTTGTAATTTAATATTTGCTGTACCACTTGATTATAAGTTTAATCCTTATATGTACAAGGATAAAAATGTAACCATTATAGACTTTACATCAAATAAAGTGTTTATTCCAAATATTGCATTAACACAATTAGAACTTTTATTTTTTAACAAAAAATATAAAGAAGAAAAGTATATCTTAGGGTATGTTGTTGGTAAAGCAATGATAGAAAGACTTTATGAAGAAGGTATACTTAAGAATATCTTTGGATTCAAATCTTTTGAAATAAAAGAAAAATTTAATTATATTAAACTTTCAAAAGAGAATGAACATCAAATAAAGACATTACGTATTCAAACAAAAAAAGAATTAAAAGTTGTATTTAAAAAAATGAAGAAAATGAAGAAAGAGAGAACAAGCAACAATGTTTAATGAAATTCAAATCATTGAGTTTATCCAACAAATGCGTTCAGGTTTCATGGATGCATTATTCCAAATCATCACTGAATTTGGTGATCAGTTAATTTTTATTGCCGTTGCCTTAGTCGTTTATTGGTTTGTTGATAAACGCTTAGCATTTAAATTAGTCTTTACATTTATTTTTAGTGCGATTGTAAATGAAGGTTTAAAAGCTTTAGTTCAACGTCCAAGACCATTTAAAGAAAATCCAGCATTAAATGTTGGGGAAGAAACACATGGATATTCATTTCCATCAGGACATGCTCAAAACACAGCCGTAATTTCAACTGTATTATACCAATCACATGGTAAAAAGAATAAATGGTTAAAATGGGTTTTACTTGCTACAATGATCCTAGTACCATTCTCAAGAATGTATTTAGGTCAACACTACCTAACTGACGTGTTAGTTGGTTTAGCAGTAGGTATTGGTGTTTCAATCTTAGTTGGAATCTTAGTTGATAAGATGAAAGATAGAGAACACATTTTTGGATTATATACATTGATTCCGTTAGTTTTAGCAGCAGTAGCTATTCTTTTCTTTGACCCAGTTTATGATGAAGTTAAGAATATTTATGTTGCAGTTGGTGGATTATCCGGTTTCATGGCGGGTTATGCACTAGATAAATTAGTGATTAAGTATGATGTTAAACCAAAAGGCTTACAAATACTTTGGAGAACCTTGATTGGTGGTGCAGGGGTTGCAGTTCTTTATCTTGGTTTGAGTGTAATCTTTAAAGCAATCATTGCTGAAAGTTTAATTTTAGACTTTATCCGTTATGCAACAATTGGTTTCTTTGGTGCAGCTGGTTCAATTTATCTATTTAAATTATTGAAGGTATAAAAATGGTATTTTCTAAAAGCTTTGATGAGTTAACAAATTATGAACTTCTAGAAATCATGAGTCTTCGACAAGAAGTTTTTATGATTGAACAACAAATCATGGAAGTTGACATCGATGAATATGATTCTAAAGCTTTACATGTCTTTATTAAAAGAGAAGGACATGTCGTATCTTACGCAAGATTAATTAACAAACACGACCAATTATATATTGGTCGTGTTGTTACTAAAAAAGCATTTAGAAATCAAGGATTATCAACAGAAATTATGAACTATTTCTTAGAAAGATTTGATGTTTTAGCAGTAAGTGCCCAACTTCAAGTAATTCCTTTTTATAAAAAATTAGGATTTAGAGAAGTAGGGAAAAAATACAAAGATGGTGGCATTCCACATCAAAAAATGGTTTTTATTAAATAGTTTGTGTATCCGTAGCTTAATTGGATTAAAGCATTTCCCTCCGAAGGAAAAGAGTGCCGGTTCAAGTCCGGTCGGATGCACCATATTGAATTGAAATAGTTTTAAAAATTAAGATAAAAGATATTATATTAAGCAAGAGATTGAACCAATCTCTCTATAATCTAAGTGAAAATTAATCAATTTCACCTAATGAAAAAAATAGTAATGTAATATTTACATCAAATAAAAAAATTATTTAATATAAAGAATGTCTAATAAAAATACTGCAAAAGGATAAGTTAAATGAAGAAAAACTGGCTAGTCATATTTGAAATAATTATATACATAGGTGTAATATTAATTTTCAACTTTTTTTTAAACGATATTTATGTAAGTATAAGAAGTTATAAAAACTATTTTAATAGTATTCCACTGGACTTTATTATTATCTATAAAACATTTCTTTATTTTATACCAATATTAATACTAATCATTTTCTTTAAATTAATAATTAACAAACAAAAAAAGACTGGTATTAATGGTATTTATAGGTTGATAAAAAAGATATTAAAACCACATAAATTAGTTTCTATTTTAGTAATAATAGTATCTATAGTATTATTATTTTCATATACAATAATCAATATACATGATTTATTTATTTATTTTCCAACTTACGCTCCAGGTGCGGAGAATATAGTAAGAAATGAAGGTGTTTATGAAAAAATCAATATTATTTCAAATGATGGAAATCAATATAATGGATGGGCATTAATTGATGAATCTAACACTGAAACAATAATTTATTATGGTGGTAATGCCCAATCATCAGCTGTTTTCTTTATGAATCAAAATGAGTTAAAATGGAGAGATTATCAAGGATTTAATTTTGTTATGGTAGATTATCCTGGATACGGGTTAAGTAGTGGAAAACCTAATGAAAACGATATTAATAAAATGTCACTTAGTGTTTATGATTATGTAAGTAAGATGAAGTATGTAGATCCGAATAAAATAGTTGTTATGGGTTTTAGTTTAGGAACAGGTGTTGCCTCCTATGTAGGTAGCCAAAGAAATGTATATAAATTAATTTTAGTAGCCCCTTATACATCGTTAATTGATGTATTTAATGCTAGATTTCCAGTATTTTATGGTCCATTTGAATTACTTATTAAATCTAAATTTAAAACAATAGAAAGAATTGAAAATATAGATTCCGATGTTTTGATTATATACTCATTAAACGATGAAGTTATACCATATAGATTTTCAAAAAAGGTTATGGATAAAGGCAATAACATAGAATCTCTTGTGTTAGAAGAAGAGAGTCATAATAATATTCTTAATAATGAAATGGTATTTATTAAGATTGGTGAATTTATTAGATAATGAACTTTTAGTTATTATAACTACTGGTTTTATTAAAAAATTCTTAGGTTAAACAAGCTTAAAAATATAAAAATTAGGGGTGCGTAAAATGACTAAGGGTGCGTAATTGTATCAAAATAGGTCAACTAACACATATTGAATGCATAGGTTTGATACAATATCAGACCTTTTTTATTTGGTGGCAGAAAGGGTATAATTTTTATCCGCCAGTTTTATAAAGCAAGTTAGATTCATTTAATAGTCATAATCAATGCAAATTGAGAGTCTCTTTTAATTTTATTAAATAACTATTTAACGATTAGGCCTAGTTTTGAACGATTTGAGAAAAAAAGACTACTTAATATAATAAATTTTAGTAATAAATAGATATTTTGATAAAAAAGTGAACTGATATCAAAAACCTGTACTTAATGTAAACTAAGATATATGCAGGAGGTATCTCATGAATAAGCTACATATCGTTTGTAAGGTAAGAAAAAAGAGATATCGCTATATCTTTCAAATATCAAACAAAATTACACCAAACTTACTCAAAAGAGACTTTAAGAAGGATGATCCTAATATGGCTTGGGTCACAGATGTCTCAGAGTTTAGGTTCAATCGTAAGTGGTTATATCTTTCTGTGATTCAAGACCTTTACAACGGAGAAATCAAAGGGTATCAAATCTCTAGAAGTCAAAACGAGGATTTAGTTCTTAAGACACTCAAGAAAGCGATTAATCCAAATGAAGATTTATCAAAGCTTCTCATACATTCTGATCAGGGTATTTTATATCAATCACCTAAATATCGTAATTACCTTAAGAAATCATTATTTACTCAATCCATGAGTGCTAAAGGTAATGCATATTAAATGTCAGTTGTTGAAAGTTTCTTCGGGACACTTGAATGCGAAACCATATATTTACAAAAGTTTAAATATTTATCAGATCTGATTAGAACAATTGATGAGTATATCTATTGGTATAATCATGAACGAATTAAACTAACGCTAGGTGGTTATTCACCTATACAATATAGACTCATGAATCAATTAATGATACAATGATGAAATGTATACAATATACTATTAGAAAGAAAATAATAATAATGATTACACTAAGAATAATAAATGAAGACAATTTTGTTGATGTGATACGTTTAAAGGTGGATGATTCACAAAAAGATTTTATAGCTCCCAATGTTTACTCCTTAGCTCAAGCTTGGCTACATTATAATAAAACAAAACCATTTGCTATTTATTATGAAGAAACAATGGTTGGATTTGTTTTGCTTGATTGGGATGAAGATGAAAGAACAGTAGGCATCTGGAGATTTATGATTGGCAAAGATTTTCAAAACAAAGGTTACGGAAAAGCTAGTTTAATTGAAATTATTAAATTGATTAAATCATCAGTAAAATTTGATATGATTCATTTATCTTTTGTTCCAGGAAACGAGGTTGCCAAACACTTGTATTATAGTTTGGGCTTTAGAGAAAATGGGAAATTAGATGTTGATGAAATAATTATGACATATCCATTAACTGATAATCCTAAAGTTGGCTTTAGGGTTGCAGATAGCGATGATGTCGATGAGATTTATGAATATTTAGTTCAATTAAATAATGTAGAGCATAATGTATCCAGTGAACTTTTATCAAAAGACAATATTGAAAAACATGTAGAAGAGCAAAAAATTGTTCGTTATACAATCATGGGTGAAATGATTGGTTTATCATTTAATAATGAAATATTTTTATTAGATAAAAAATATTTTGATGATATTTTAAAATTTATAAAGAAATAAAAACTTAATATATTTAATTTAGTTTAAGAAACTGCCAAATATTTTTAGCGGTTTTTTAAATTTATATTTAATGTAATAGGCTTACATTGATTTCTTAAGTAAAATATAAAAATTACCTGTGCTTTTAAAAGCTATCAGGTAATTATTATTTAGATACGTATTTAATTGTTGAAGATTCTTTCTGTTAAGAATAAATATGTTATCTTCTTTTCAAAAAGTTAAGAATAGCGATAAACACAACAGCTCCTAAAATTGAAGTGAAGAAGCCTGTCCAACTTAATTCAGTGGTTGTGAAATCATGGAATCCGCTGCCGGCCCAACCTGCTAAGAATGAACCAACGATACCTACTAAGATATCACCAAGTAAACCACGTTTATCTTTTAAAATCCATCCTGCAATACCACCAGCTGCTGCACCAAAGAGTAACCATAATAATAAATTTAACACTATTTTCCTCCTCCTTTTATACCCTTATGATAACTGGGATTTAACTTTAGGTGTGAAAATTTGCTTTTATGAATAAATCAATAAATATATAGGATTAAAATTAATGGTTCAAAACAGTGACACAAAAGGATATGTAAATTGTCTTTAAATATGCACGAACTTATATAAAAATTAATTAAGCAATAAATATTATATTAACATTGAATTATTTAACTATGTTAAACTGTATATAAAGCACAAAATAAATTTTCACAATTTATTAGTTAATTAATGAATATATCATTAAGTACTTTAAAATAGAAAATAATTTTATTCAACAAAGCAAAATAAAGGAGATTTATAAATGGTTACAGGTGAATTGAAAAATAAAATTGATAATATTTGGGAGACTTTCTGGACAGGTGGATTAGCAAATCCTTTATCAGTGATTGAACAAGTAACATATTTAATGTTTATCAAACTTTTAGATGATAATCAATTAAAGAAAGAAAGAAATGCACAAATATTAGGAGTAGAACCTAAAAATTTATTATTTAAATCAGGTAATTTTATTGATGAAAAAGAAAATATCAATGAACCATTTGAAAATTTAAGATGGAGTAGATTTAAAGATTTTGAACCACAGTTGTTATTTAATACTGTAAAAGATAAAGTATTTCCTTTTATTAAACAAATTAATAATGGAAAAGATACAGCTTTTTCTAGATACATGAAAGATGCTGTTTTTATGGTGCCAACACCAAGAGTATTAGTAAAGGTTATTGATGGTTTAGATGCTCTTGATTTGAATAACAAAGATATTATGGGTGATGTTTATGAATATTTACTTGCAAAAATAGCATCAAGTGGTACTAATGGACAATTTAGAACACCAAGACATATCATTCGAATGATGGTTGAAATGATGAGACCTACTTTAAATGATACGATTGTAGACCCGGCAATGGGAAGTGCAGGATTCATTGTTGAATCAGCAAGATATATTCATGAGAATTATGCAAATGAATTATTAAAAGCTGAAAATTTAGAGAAATATACGACAACAATGTTTAGTGGTTATGATACCGATCAAACTATGTTACGTATTGGTGCTATGAATATGATGCTTCATGGTGTTGATCAACCAGATATTAAGTATCAAGATTCGCTTTCAGAAGAAAATAAAATTGCTAATAAATTTACTTTGATTCTAGCAAATCCACCTTTTAAAGGTAGTTTAGATTATGAAGCTGTCTCCAAAGATTTATTATCAGTAACCAAAACAAAGAAGACTGAATTATTATTCTTAGCTGCAATGTTACGCATGTTAAAAGTTGGTGGAAGAGCAGCATCGATTGTTCCTGATGGTGTTTTATTTGGTTCAAGTACTGCACATAAATCCATTAGAAAAGAATTAGTTGAAAATCAGAAACTAGTTGCAGTTATTTCTATGCCAAGTGGCGTATTTAAGCCATATGCTGGAGTATCCACAGCTATTTTAATTTTCACAAAAACAAATACTGGTGGAACTGATAAGGTATGGTTCTATAACATGGAAGCAGATGGTTACTCACTTGATGATAAGAGAAGTAAAATTGATCAAAATGATATCAATGATATAATTGAAAGATTCCACAATTTAAATAATGAAGTAGATAGAACAAGATTTGATAAATCATTCTTTGTTGATAAACAAGAAATTGTTGATAATGAATACGATTTATCAATTAATAAATACATTCAAACAAAACAAGAAAAAGTAGAATATGAATCATCAGATGTTATTATTAAAAGAATTGATGAATTAGATAAAGAAATTGAAATGCTAAAGAGTGAATTGAAATCACTACTAAATTTAGATTTGTAGGGGTGAATGATGAAATACAAATTTGACGAACTTGTAGTTGATTCAAGAACCGGACTAAACCCAAGAAAAAATTTCGTTTTAGGGAAAGGTAGTAACAATTACATCACCATTAAAGATATACGTGACGGTAAAATCGTTATTAGTGATAAGACAGATAAAGTGGATGATGAAGCCATTCAAATTATCAAAAAAAGATCGCAAATTAAGAATGGTGACATTTTGTTTTCGAGCATTGGTCGAGTTGGTGATACAGCTATTGTGGTTAATAAGGATGATAGTTGGGATGTGAATGAATCAGTTTTTGTATTTACTATCAATAAAGATTTGATTACTCCAGAATATTTTTGTTATCTTATGTCATCTAAATCTATCCAAGACAAACTAAATAAGAATAGTACTGGATCAACCTTTAAAAGTGTAAAAATGGGTCAATTACAGAAGATGGTTTACGATGTGCCTACAATAGAAGAGCAAATCCTAATCTCAAAACAACTCAAAAAATCTCAACTAATAATTCAAAACAAAAAACAACAACTATTTGAATTTGATCAACTTATCAAATCCCGATTTGTAGAGTTATTTCTTAATAAAAACTATGAATATAAATCTTTAAAAGACTTATTAAAATCAAGGGCTGAATATGGAGCTTCATCTGCATCAGTTCCATATAAAAGTGGAAGGCCACGTTATGTAAGAATTACTGATATAAACGATGATGGAACATTAAATAATGATACTGTTTGTTCTATAAATAAACAAGATGATATTGATTACAAATTAGAATACGGAGATTTCTTATTTGCAAGAATGGGTGCAACAGTTGGGAAAACATATGCCTTTATAGAAGGAAATGAGATATTTGCAGGTTATTTAATTAGATACAAATTAGATCTCAATAAAATAAACCCACGTTATTTATTTGTATATACAAAAACTAAGGAGTATAACATGTGGGTTAAGAATAACCAAAGTGGTGCTGCACAACCTGGAATAAATGCAAAAAAATTTGATATACTACATGTTCCAGTTCCACCTATTGAATTTCAAAATGAGTTTGCTAAATTTGTAGAACAAATCGACAAATTGAAATTTGTAGTTTAAACTTTCATTATTTTAATAAAAATTATACAATATAAATATCAATACTTTCAAAATAGGGGTGAGTATGTGAATTTTGAATACATAAAAGACATTGAAGGTTTTAAAGATGTTTTTTTATTACTACAAGATGCAGAAGCATTTGTTTTATCACGCCCTAATTTAAGTGCAATTCAATCAAGAAAAGTATTAGAATATTTAGTTAAACTGATTCATCAAATGAAAATAGGTTATGTTCCACAAAATGGGACTCTTTTTGAGTTGATTTCATCTCAGGATTTTGTAGATTATATCAATGATTCTTCAATGATAAATGCATTACACTATATTAAAAAAGTAGGTAATATAGCTGCTCATGAATTAGAAGTGAATCAAAGAGAAGCAATTTTATCATTAAAACAGTTACATATATTCATAGGTGAACTCTTAATTAAACTTAACCTGATAAATTCATATCCGCTTTTTGATGAATCTTTACTTGTTACAACAAAATTGAATGAACCTCTACAATCCGATTTATCAATTAATCAAGAGCTAGTAAATAAAATTAAGCCAAATTTTGATAAATATTCCACACTTGGTGTCGGGGTTAATTTAAGTGAAGCTGAAACAAGAAAAATATATATAGATATTTATTTGAAAGAAGCAGGCTGGACTGTTTTAGATAAAGAAAATATCAAATTCCCAGGAAAAGCTGGTATTGAGATTAAAGTTCAAGGTATGCCTAATAATGAGAAAATAGGATATGTAGATTATGTCTTATTTGGTTCAAATGGTAAACCACTTGCTATTGTAGAAGCGAAGAAAACTGGTGTATCACCAATAAAAGGTAAAGAGCAAGCAATACTTTATGCAAAATGTCTTCAAAAAGAATATGGTTATGAACCGATTATCTATTACACAAATGGTTATCAAATATGGATAATTGATCAATTAGGATATCCAGCAAGACAAGTTTTTGGATTCCATAATATTAAAGAACTTGAATACTTAATGAATCTTAGAAAACGTGGATCTATAAGTGATCTTAGAGTTGAAGAAAAGATCAGTGATAGACCATATCAAAAAATGGCAATCACTTCAGTTGCAGAAGCCTTTAATAATAAACGAAGAAAAGCATTGCTTGTTATGGCTACTGGAACAGGTAAGACAAGAACAGCAATATCACTTGTTGAATTATTACAACGAAATGGTTGGATTAAAAATGTTTTATTTTTAGCTGACAGAACAGCTTTAGTTACACAAGCTAAAAGAAACTTTAATAAATTACTTCCAAATTATACGATTTCAGTTCTTTCAGATAATCAAACTGAAAGAGATTTGAATGCTAGACTAGTTTTTTCAACATATCAAACCATGATTAATTTAATTGATGGTGATGATAGAATGTTTGGCATTGGTCGATTTGATTTAATTATTGTTGATGAAGCACATCGATCAATATTCAACAAATATAAAGCTATTTTCACTTATTTTGATGCATTAGTGGTAGGTCTAACGGCTACTCCAAGAAATGAATTAGAAAAATCTACTTATACTATTTTTGATTTAGAAGATGGAGAACCAACATTCCATTATGAAATGGAAGAAGCGATAAAAGATCATTATTTAGTTGGATACACAGTTTTAGATAAAACTACAAAGTTTTTAAAACAAGGTATCAAATATAATGAATTAACTGCTGAAGAAAAAGAAGATTATGAAAGAACTTTTATTTCACAAGAAGGTGAAATGCCTAACGAGCTTAGTGGTTCAGATTTCTTCAGGAAAATTTACAACGATCATACAGTAGATTTAGTTATTCAAACACTAATGAATGAAGGGTTAAGAGTTAATGGTGGTGATACGCTAGGTAAAACTATCATATTTGCTTTTAACCATAATCATGCAGAATTGATAGTAAAAAGATTTGAAAAACTTTATCCTGAATTAGGACCTGAATATTGTAAGTTAGTTGATAACTATGTTACTTATGCTCAAAATATAATTGATACATTCAGTGTAAGAGATAAATTACCACAAATTGTTGTATCTGTAGATATGTTAGATACAGGTATAGATGTACCAGATATATTAAATCTAGTATTTTTCAAACGTGTTTACTCGAAAATTAAGTTTATTCAAATGATTGGTAGAGGGACACGTAAGTCAGAGAATATATTTGGATATCAAAAAGATAAAGAATTATTCTATATATTTGATTTTTGTGACAATTTTACTTTTTTTGATATGAATAAAGAAGGTAGAAAAGTTAATCAAGGATTAACTCTCTCGCAAAAAGTATTCCAACTTAAACTTGATTTGTTATTTGAACTTCAAAATCATGAAAATCAAACAAATGATTTCCATAAAACATATTATCAAACTTTAAGAAATGAACTTTATCAAACTATTAGAGATTTTAATCGAGATAGAATCTTAGTAAGAGAAAATATGTCATTAGTTGATAAATATTCACATGAAAGTAAATGGTCTTATTTATCTAAAATAGACGTTCAAGAAATAAAAAACAATCTTACAGTTTTAATAGATAGTGATAAGGACATTGAATCTGCTAAGGCATTTGACCTAAAAGTCTTTTATATTATGCTATCTAAGCTGAATGATGATGTAGTAGCAACGAAGGCAGTTCAACAAATTTATTCAATATCATCAGTCTTACTGGATAGATTAACAATTCCACAAGTTGCAGCAAAAAAAGATTTGCTTTTACAGTTACAAATGCAATCTTATTGGGAAAATTCAAACTTACAATCTTTGGAAAACTTAAGAACTGAATTAAGATTATTGATTCAATATATTATTGATGATCATGTTGTCTATTCAACTGATTTTAAAGATCAAATTATTGATCAAGGTAGAAAAGATGTAAATATAATTGACTTTAAGACATATGAACAAAAAGTTATTGATTATTTACTATCAAATCATTTTAATGAAACGATAGTTAAAATAAAAATGTTAGAAAAAATAAATGAATCAGACCTTAAAGAATTGGAAAGAATACTTTGGCAAGAATTAGGTACCAAAGACGATTACTTTAATGTAACTAAACATGAAAATTTAGCTGTATTCATAAGAAGTATTGTTGGTATAGAACAAGAAGCAATTAACCAAAAATTTAGTGATTATTTAAATACCAACACACTATCTTCGAAACAACAAGAGTTTATCAAAAGTATTATTAATTACGTAAGACAAAACGGTGACATTACAAGACATGATTTAATAGAATCGCCGATATTTATTAATAATGATACATTCAGTGAAATATTTAAAGATAAGTATGAAGTTGTCTTAAAAATCATTGATTTACTACATGGTAGTATTCTTGTTTAACTTATATGATAAACAAAAAGCCCTTTATAATCTGGGCTTTTTTAGTGTAAAAATCTTCTTATTTAAATTCTTTATACTTATTTAAGTCAATCTCATCAAAAGGTACTTGTGTTTTACCATCAATGATTTGATACCTTGTTCCCGATTTACTTGTTAAAACATCTCCAATATTAACATTTGATACTAATGGTAAATAAAAGTAAAATGTTTCAAATCCTGTTGGATATTTTTTTGCTTCAATGATGATATATTTCTCGTTCATATAATTCCCCTTTTTAAAATCCATAATTTTATTTTAAATGGAATTATCAAGATTATGCCTTTAAATGCAATTAATTGTTAAAATACTAAAAAACAGAAGTGTTTGAATTATTTAGTTATAATAAAGATAAAGGGGTATAAGTTAAATGAAAAAAATGACAATCATAATTTATATCGTATTATCTCTATTCATTCTTACTTCGTGTGTAAGTTTTTATGCGACAGTATTAAAGAAAAAATATGTAAAGTGGATATCAGAAGATCAAATTTTACAGTTTGAAATTCAAGGTCCTTATAATGAGCAATACGGATTAGGTATATTAAAGATTGGGAATGATTTTAAGGATATTAATACTTATCTAAATCTTGGTGTTGGAACATTATATTTAGAAGTGTATGATTTTGCTGATAATAGTTTATTACTAGGATTTGATGTTGCTTTTGTAAGTCAAACAAGACTTCATTTAACAGTAGAAGATAATGAAACTGATAAATCAAGTTTTGATAATTTAGAATTAACGATCAATAGATTTGATTTGAGTATCGATGAAATTGATGCTAAGAAGTATTTATATGTACAGTATGTTAATGAAACTTTTGGTATAAATATTGATAATGAAATAGAAGGAACATACAGTCGTCGTGGATCAATCAACTATAATAATCAAAGATTAGAAATCATAATGGATTTTTTAGATAATCACACATTTGAAATCTATATCTTGGAATCAAATGATTTAATTCTAAGTGGAGAGTATACTACAACAAAAGAATATATTGACCTTGTATTTGATTTTAATGATTTTTATCAGAGTAATTTAGATTCTATGCGATTAAGTATAATCGAACCTACTACATAAAATTAAGATATTGTATAATTAAAAATTAAAGGGGAATAAAAAATGTATAAAACAGAAGTTATTAAAGGTTTACGTAATTTAGATAAAAGAGCAGAAAAAATGCTTGAAATCATTAGTGAAAATGAAGAAAAGGGGTTTGAATTAATTAGCACGGCATCCTCGGTTAAAGGCGTAATCCTTATATTTAAAGAAAATTCAGCAGCTAAACTGAATAAGGACATCGATAAAGGTGTCAAAGAAGTGACGGGTAGATTTAATAAAATTGTAGATGCGATTACAGGTAAATAAGAAAATATAAATGGAACTCATAAATGAACTGCACTCTGTTTAGTAGATAATAAATTTAAAGGTTAAATGATAACAATATTATCTAATAACCAAAGTACTCAATTATTTTAATATGCTATAAATGCATAAGTGATAGCAAAATTACGATAAAGTCTATTATCTAAATCCGAGATTTTATTCGCTTCAAGAACTTAATCTAAATAATCAATTGTAATTTTACATGAAATATTTTTTTATTCATGCTACAATTAATTTGATAAAAAAAATAATAGAGAGTGAGATCAAGATGAGAAGTTCTTCTGCATTAAAAGTTGTTTCAATTTATTCTATCGTCATTGGAGTGCTTGGACTGATTGGTTCGTTCAATGATCAGTTAAGTAGCTATGGTTCTAATGCATTTATATTTATAGTTTTAATTGTTTTATCAATCTTGTCATTAACTATTCAAAATTTAACTGCACAAAAAGTCTTTATGATCATTATCTTTGTATTTTACTGTCTTATGATTGGTACAAGTTTGATTATTTTAGCAATATTCCCTGGTATTGGATTATTAGTACTTGGACTTTTCGTTGTTCCATTCATCTATGGCATTATTTATCTTGTTAAATCAGGAAAAGAACGTGTTTTTGGTGCAAGCAGTGGATCTTCTAATTATCGTTCACTTGAAGTACAAGAATTAGATGAAGAAGTTAAATTCAACAAATATGATTTAGCAAGAAAAATGGAAGAACAAAATGAACTTCGTGTTGCACTTCGTTTATTCGAAGAAATTCGCGACTACAAAGATTCATATTTACATATTTTAAATATTAAAGAAGCATTAATAAGACAAGAAAAAGAACATCTTGGAAGAAATAGTTCGGAATGATAAAAAACTAAACACCTTTAACAGGTGTTTTTTTATCTTCTATATTTATACTTTATAGGTGCTATAATAAGTTTATAGATACAATAACAAAAGGGGTCGATTAAATGAAAAAAATAAAGGTTAGTATTGTGAATCCAACAACTTTGAGATTAGATGAAGAAGGACAGGTTGGGGATATTATTGATTTACGAGAACTTCAATCAGTTGATCAATCTTTTTTAATAGATGCAATTAATCAATCAAGAGATGAGACATATGAAAAATTACTTGAAAAAAATCGTGAACAACAACAATCATTGATTAATGTGAAAGTTTTAGAAGTTGAAAACAATTATAAACTTCAGTTAGAAAAAATGAATCTTGAGAAACAAAGACTTGAAGATTTGGTTAAGTCACTGGATAAAAAAATCGAAGAAGAAGCAAAAACAATCACATCGAATTTAAAAACACAATTTGTTTCGGAAAAAAGCCAATATGAAATTCAAATTGCTCAATTACAAAAACAATTAGAAAGCCAAAAACAACTCATAGCTTTAGAAACTCAAAAAGCAAAAGATGATGAATATAATAAGAAAATTCAAGAGCTTAATAAGTTGATTGCAGATAAACAATTAGAGATTCAAAAACTTAATTCGAGTTTATCTCAATCAGATAACGAGAAAAAACTTGCTGAACAAGCACTTAAGAGTGAATTTAGTTTAAAACTAAAAGAACTAGAAACTGAACGCGATTACTACAAAGACCTAAAAGCTAGAGTATCGACTAAGATGCTTGGTGAAACACTTGAACAGCACTGTGAAATTGAATTTAATAGAATTCGTTCAACAGCGTTTAAAAATGCTTATTTTGAAAAAGATAATGATGCTAAAAAAGGTAGTAAAGGAGATTTCATTTTTAGAGATTACAGTGATGATGGCACTGAAATCATTTCAATTATGTTTGAAATGAAAAATGAAATGGACACCACTGCAACCAAACAAAAGAATGAAGATTTCTTTAAAGAACTTGATAAAGATCGCAATGAAAAGAATTGTGAATATGCAATTTTGGTGTCATTACTAGAAAAAGATAGTGAGTTATATAATCAAGGGATCGTTGATGTATCTTATAAATATCCAAAGATGTATGTAATTAGACCTCAATTCTTTATTCCACTGATTACATTGTTACGTGATGCAGCAATGAATTCAGTTAATATTAAACGTCAACTAGTTGAAATCAAGAATCAAAACGTAGATATTACCCATTTTGAAGAGGACTTAAATGAATTTAAAACTAAGTTTGGTAATAACTATCGTCTTGCAAGCGAGAAATTTGCTAAAGCAATTGATGAAATTGATAAGACAATTGATCATTTACATAAAACCAAAGAAGCATTACTTTCATCTGAAAATAACTTAAGACTTGCAAACAATAAAGCAGAAGAATTAACGATTAAAAAGCTAACTAGAAATAATCCAACCATGAAAGAAGCTTTTGAAAAATTAAATAAAGGTGAATAATCTTTTTTGAGGATAAGTGAATGGAATATAGAGTTGATTTAAGAAGAATACCTAAGAAAAATAATGATATAAATAATATTCGTTGTATTGTTCTTGGAATATATTTAAAGTTTAAAGTAACAGCAAAATTACTGAAAGTATCTGAGGCAAGATACGAAACTTATCTGGATGCATTAATGGATTCAAAAGTGATCATGCGTGAAAAAGGAAGCAAAGGATATCAAATTGAATCATTCATTATATTTGATGAAGCTAAACTTGATCAATATAAGAAAACAGCATTTCGTAAAATGATTGAAAAGCATATTTTGCCATTCTTTAATGCAACTAAAGATTTAAAAGATATAATCAAATAGATTTATTTTAGATAATTAAAGAAGACAATAAAAACATACAAGGTAATTATGAAAAAAAAAGCATTAGAAATTGATATTAAAATATCAAAAGAAAAATTAATTGAATCACTTAAAAATTATACCGATAAAAGAGATTACATTCGAATAGGTGAACATAAAGATTATGACATCTGTTTAGAGTTGGTTTGGAGAAAAGATAACAAATCATTTATTGAGTATTTATATCTTGCCAATGTAGAAGGTAATAAATTAGTTGGTAAAATTGTTAAACCGCCACTCAATTATAGTAAACATGAGAAGAAAACTGCTAAAGATATATTTAGTATGATTATGATTGCAATCTATTCTCTATTGTTCTTTTATGGATTCCCATTCTTTATCATCTACGCATTTAGTGAAAGTATCTTACTTTCATCATTAATCAGTTTAGTACCCTTAACCGGATTAATACTTTTTGTTAAATGGCAACGAGGATCAACAGAAGTACATGAAAACAATATTAGAAAACTAATTAAAAATATTGAAGGATGATTAATCTTGTTTTTTAAAGAATCTCCTTATCTATATATGTCAAATGTACATGCATTTATAAGTGAGATTTTTATTTATAACATGAAAAATATAACCAATTTTTTGTTCATTTTTTATTGTTTTTTAATTTGAAATTAGTTTAATTTATAAGTGGTTGAAAAAATATTGACAAGTTTTTTGAAAAATGTGATAATTAAGAAAACGCTATCAAAAATAGGAGATATATAAATGAAAGAAAAATCTAATGTAGGACTTATTTTAGGCATTATCGGCGGGGTTCTGTTGATACCTGGAATGTTTTGTGTAGCATGTATGGGGGGATTAGCTGATGCAGGAGCAGGTGGTACCGGCGAAGATGGAGTCATGGCTGGATATCTAATTGGTATCGTTGGTATCGTATTCTCTTTCATTGGTGCTGGTTTATCAAAGAGTAAAGGGACTGCAGCAGGTATTTTATTAATCGTTGCAACTTTATTCGCGTTAATCGGTTTATTTATGACTTTATTTACTTCAATTTTCCATTGGGCAGCAGTTATATTATTAATTATTGGTTCTGTTTCTGCATTTAAAAATAAATAGTAAATAAATGTTAAAACCTATCGTTGATATTGATTACTTTGGGATGAATATTTATCTTTTAATGGCCGCATTAGGGTCATTATTTGCAGTACTTCTTGCCTTGAAGCAATTTAAAAAAGCTAACTATACAGATAATGAAGAATCTGTAGTTATATTTGTATATTTGGGATCTGCTTTATTTGGTCTTTTTATGGCAAATGTTACGAATTGGATATTTATGCCGGAGTTATTCGAACTATCCTTTGTTCAAAGAATGGAAGCTGCAGGTTTCAACTTTTATGGTGGAATCTTGTCATTTTTCCTTTTAATATTTATACTTTCTAAAATACTAAAACTAAATACTAAACAGTTATTCAATCAGGTTGTTCCATCTGTATTAATTTTCCATGCTTTTGGTCGAATTGGATGTTCATTAGCAGGTTGTTGTTATGGTATTGAATTACATGCATATCCATTGATTGAGCATACACATTTGGAATTGTTTCCAGCAAGAGAAATAGAAGCAATATTTTTATTTGTGTTAGCTTACATTTTCTACAAAAAAGAATTCTCAGAAGCATTACCAACATACTTTGTTGCATATGGAATAATTAGATTTATACTAGAGTTCTTTACAGGAGATTATAGAGGATATTTATTAAATGTAAATTGGTCACCTGCACAAGTGATATCGATGGTAATCGTTTTAGGTTCAATTGTTTATTTTAGTTTTGAGATTTATAAAAATAAAAAAGAAAATTTAACATAAAATAAAATAAGAGGCTTTTTTAAAAGTTAACTTGAAACAGTTAACTTTTTTTATTTGTTATAATGAACTTGGAGGTATACTTATGGAAATCATTTTAATTAGGCATGGTGAACCTAGATATGATGAAGTACAAGCACGCGGTTATGTTGGCATGGGTTGGGAATTAGGTAAACTCACCGAACGTGGTAAACAACAAGCAGAAGATGTATCTAGTGATGAAAGACTTATTGGTGCAACACTTATTCTAACCTCACCTTATACAAGATCATTAGAAACTGCAGCCATCATTTCAAGAAATACAAGAATTCCTTTAGAAGTTGAAAATGATTTGCATGAATGGATGCCGGATGTGAGTTTTAAGTTTGATTATGATGGTCAAAAATCATATGAAAACTATATTCAATCTAAAGGTGTACGTAACGATGACACATCATTTAGATGGGAAACTTATGAAAACCTACAAAATAGAGTTCGTGATGCTATTTTAAAGCATAAAAATCATGATAAAGTTATCGTTGTTTGTCATGGTATAGTCATGAGCTCATTAACTTTTTTTGAAGATCTTATTGAGCACACTGGAATTAGAGTAGTTCACTTATAATCGATTCATAGTCATAAAAAATTGATTATTTTTTTATAAATTTTGAATGAGAAACTTTCTCATTCTTTTTATTTATTCTGACTTATCGTTTCAAATCGTTTACTTTGTAAAATATGATAAAATCAAGAAGTACGATTATATTCGGGGGTACTTATGAAAACGTCTTTATTAAGGGTTGGAGCATTCATCTTATTAATAGCATCCTTTTTTGTACTAGTTGCATGTACACAAATAGGAAATGAGGAAGTTCAATCCATTGCAATTCAAGATTCTTCACTAGAATCTTTTTATGATGTTGATAATTTTTCTTTATCAGACATCAAACTTGATGTCACATTTACAAATGGTAAAGTTGAATCTATTTCATTAACGAATTCAATGTTAACAGAAGTTGACTTAGCCAAACTTACTGTTACTGGTGTACATCAAATTAATGTAACATATGAAGAAAAAACAACTAACTTTAATTTAACTTTAGGGAATTCCTCTTTTAAAGCAGAACTTTCAAGAATTTATAATTTAATGATTTCATTAGATAAATTTGAAGGTACTTACAAAGCATTTGTTTTAAGCGTTGGTTCACCAAACGGTAAAAACAACCAAGAAGTTATATTCAAAGTATTAGAGGGATTTATTAAATGGCAATATAAAAATGATATTGTTTGGCATAATGTCATTGAAATATCGACTTTATTAACAACAACTGGCGATACAGTTTATCAAGCATATTTAAAGACACATCCTACTTATACCAAGAGTGAAGTTGAATATTATGAAGATTATATCTATGGAAGATTAGTAGAGGGCAATCTAACATATACAATAACATTTGATACCAATGGTGGTGCAGCTTTAAATCCATTGACAGTTAATGCTGGTGAAACTCTAACGCTTCCAATACCAACAAGAAATGGTTATTCATTTATTGGTTGGTATACAAGTTTAGATGCAAATGGTGTTTTAGTTGGTAATAATACTGCTGTGTTTGAAAACTTAACACTATATGCTAAGTGGCAAGCTGTTGATGTAGAACCGACTTATGTAATTACTTGGAAAAATCATGATGGAACTATCCTTTTAACACAAAACTTAGAAGAAGGTGTATTACCTGCCTACACAGGTACAACACCTACAAAAGCAGAAACAGAAACTCACACGTATGTATTTGCTGGTTGGACACCAACCATCGCTTTAGTTACTAAAGACCAAATCTATACAGCAACATTTACAGCAGAAGCTAAATCTACTTCAGATTATAAACAAGATTTAAACACAATTTTTGAATTTAATATTTCAGCATTACTACCTGAGATGGTAGTTAACGACTATCAAATCTTTGATGATTCAGATGATGAGATGATTGCCGTTTATCTTTATGTCTTTAATTGGGATTTAGAAGATGCACTTGCATACATGGATTTACTAGATTTAGAATTAACTTATGACAGTATAGAAGATGCCTGGGTATTAGGTGATTATTACTTATACGTCTTTGAAGATGATATCGAATTTGGTGAATTGTTCTATGGTATTGGTATCTATGGATACTTAGAAGATGGAACTGACCCTGTTGATCCAGTTGAAGGTACACCATTTGATAAAAATGAATTAAATGCAATCTTTGGATTTGATATTTATCAGTTAATGCCAGCATTATCAAATAATAATTCACTTATTTCTGATTATTCAGATGAAACAGTTAAAGACGTTTATATTGATATCTTTGACTGGACTGAAGCAGATGCACTTGCATACATGGATTTACTTGATGCAAACTTAACATATGATGAATCAAATGAAGTTTGGATTCTAGGTGATTTCTTCATCTATGTATTTGCAGATGATGAAACTTATCCTGGCCAAATGGTTTATGGTATTGGAATTTTTGGTGACCTTGATCATAATGTTGATCCAACAGATCCGGTTGAAGGTACACCATTTGATAAAAATGAATTGAATTCATTATTTGGATTTGATATTTATGCATTAATGCCGGCTTTTGCAAGTAGTAGTTCATTAATTTCTGATTATTCAGATGAAACATTTAAAGACGTTTATATTGACATCTTTGATTGGACAAGCACGGATGCAGATAACTATATGGACTTACTAGATGCAGCATTGTCATATGATAGTGAAGAAGACATATGGATTTTAGGTGATTTCTACATTTATGTCTTTGAAGATGACCAAACATATCCAGGACAAACAGTTTATGGTATTGGTATTTATGGGTATTTAGATGACGAAGTTGAACCTACTTTCCCACTTGAAGGCGAAGAATTTAACCCAGCGGATTTAAATGCAATCTTTGGCTTTGATATTTTTGCTGGTATGCCTTCATTTACAAGTTTGAATTCATTAATCACTGACGTATCAGATGATGTCATGAAAGATGTTTACATTGATATCTTTGATTGGACTCAAGATAATGCAATCGAATATATGGACTTACTTGATTTAGCATTATCCTATGATAATACTGAAGATGCTTGGATTTTAGGTAGCTATTTCATCTATGTATTTGAAGATGCTGATACTTATCCAGGATATGTTGTTTATGGTATTGGAATTTATGGACTGATTGAAGATGAAGTAGAACCAGGTGAACCTGTAACTGAACTTTACTATGAATTCAATGTTCAAAATACAACAACAACGATTGATGGTAGTTATAAAAACACAGTAAATCAGTCAATTTTATTCCCAAATAGTACAAATAAAGTTGATGTAAAAGTAAGTTATCTTGCTAATATCACAGGTTCTGCACCAAGTGGATTATCAACGGGTAAAGTGTTTGCATCGTCAGTTAGTGGTGTATCAAATGCTCAAGCATATTTAGAAATTGATACAAAGGGTACAAATATTTCATATTTCACGTTTGATATACTTGCAAGAAATAACTTCGCAAGTGGTATGACTGGTGCGAAGGTACAAGTATGGAATGGAACTACTTGGACTGATTTAACAGGTGGTAATTTCTACTCTCAAATTAAATCAGAAAAAGTAACCATTACAATTGAAAATGTGAATGCATCTAAGTTTAGATTATTATTCCAAGGAACGGGTTCAAGTAATGCCGGTCAATTCATGATGTTTGATGTAAAACTTTACCAAACATCAGCTCCAGTTGCACTTACTTGGCCAACGGTAGTAACTGATTTAAGTACTAAATTTTCTGAACCACTCATGTCATCACTATTACCTGAGATTGAAGATTTTTCAAACTTAGTGTTAACTAAATTAAATAATGTTGAATATAAAATTACTGGTGCTTTCCCACATGTAGATCATGAACAAAGAATTTCTGATTATATTCAAACATTACTTGCGTTAAATTACACTTTAGATGAAGAGTTATCTTTATTAAAAAATAAAAATGTTTATTCAAATAAACTATCAGATGATGTTGCATATGCACTTTATATTGAATCAAATGGTTCAACATTAGAATTAAGAATTTGGAAATATGACCCAGTTAAAGAAGTTGGTGAACTTCAAGTATTATCACCACGTCAATCAATTAATGAATGGGAAATCATGAAGTTTAACCAATCAGGTTTACCTTCTAAAGGCTCATACGATGTTTTAGTCATTCCTGTTGAAATTAAAGGTGTTTCATTCCCTCAAAACTATCAAACTAATCTTGATTTAGTCTTTAACGGAGATGCACAATCAACAGGTTGGGAATCTGTTTCAAGTTACTACTATAAGAGTAGTTATGGATTACTTGATTTAAACTTTGATATTGCACCATCTTATACAACAACTCAAAATAGAACATACTATGAGAATCAAGGTGATGGCGGTGACCAATATGTCATCAAAGAAACATTGAACGCACTTGATTCAACAATTGATTTCACTAATTACGATTCAAATAATGATGGAACAATTGACTCAGTTATCTTTATTTATTCTGTAGATTATGATTATGATACGAATCCATGGTGGGCTTGGGTATTCTCAGCTAAATATGGATATGCAAAAAACACAACACTAGATACTAAAAAGTTTGAGTATTACTTCTGGGCAAGTTATGCCTTTATCGAAGATTCATTAACAGGTTTAAACAATTTAGTAGTCAATGCTGAAACATATATTCATGAACTTGGACACTTAATGGGATTCCCGGATCTTTATTCTTACGAGGATGAAGTTTATGGTCCAGTTGGTGGGTTTGACATGATGGATTATAATGCTGGTGATCATGGACCAGCCAATAAATTACTTTATGGATGGCTACAACCATATGTCGTGCCAACAACCGGTATGTATCAAGTGACATTAGATTCATATTCAACGGATAACGATCAATTTGGTAATGCCTTACTAATTCCTTATAACTTTAATGATTTAAGTGATGGTAACGCATTTGATGAATATTTACTCATTATGTTCTATACACCAGAAGGTTTATATAATGGTCATATGAACTATAACTATGTTTTAAATAATGCAGCAATTGTTATTTACAGAGTAGATGCTCGAATGAATTCAAGGGTTACATTTTGGGGTGATTATTTTGCAAGAACCAATGATGGTACTTCTAATTTCTTTGTTGAAATTTTAGAAGTAGATAAAAATAATTCGATTCCATCAACAAGCAATAGTGGCTATATTAAGATGTCAGATGTATTAACATCAGGTTCTGTTGATTTATCAACATATACTTGGCATCAAGGTGGAAACATTAATGTTGTTATTGAAGTAGCAGAAGCATTCAATAACAATTCATCACAAGCTGTTATCAATGTGACAGTTAACTAAAAATATAAATATATTAGCAATTAAAAAGCCCAATTTAACCATTGGGCTTTTTTACATCTTATTTGGGTTATTTTTAAGTCTTAGATATCTTACAGTTAATAGTATTAAGATTGTACTTGATATGAATAGGACATAAGGATATAGTGCAATTGTTGTTCTATCAAAGATAAAACCAACAAACGGCGTGACTAAGCCAAAGCCCATATAACCAATGACCATTTGAAGTGACATGACTTTAGATATTTCATTAGGTCTATAGTAATCATTATTGATAAACATCATATTTGGATAAATTGGACCAGAACCAATACCAAGTAATGCAACAATGATAAAGTAGTAAACAGTAAAGTTGATATCTAGTAAAAATAGAATGACGCCTAGTCCAATAGTTGTCATACCTATTTGAATTAAAGTTTTTGGCGTTAATCTTTTAGCAAGTATGCCTGATAATAATCTACCCAGGGTTAAACCTAAATAATAACAAGTAGCACCAAGTGCTGCAGTTGAAGTAGATACACCTTTTATTGCAAAAAGATAGGATGCAATCCATACACCAAGTAATGATTCTATATGAACATAAAGTAAGAAGATAAACATTGAATTAACTGCACCTTTTAATTTAAGTCCAGTTTTTAATTTGATTGGATTATGTTCTTCCTTATCCTCTTTAGTTTCTTTCTTCCATAATTTAAATGAAATAAGTATAACTAAAGCAATAATGATTAATAGGGATCCAACGATAATATAACCCATACGCCAAGAACTTAATTCTAAAGTATATGCCATAATAGAAGGTCCAGCGGTTACTCCAATACCATAGAATGAATGGAGGTAACTCATATGAGAAGCTTTATAGTTTTTAGCTAAATAGTGATTGAGAGATACATCAATCGAACCAGCACCAACACCAAGTGGTAGTGCAAAGAATAACATTTGATAGAACTCACTCACCTGACTCATTAAAACTAAAGCCAAACCTGTAAAAGCAATTGAAACAAATGTAATCCATTTGGTTTGGAAAAGTTTCAATAATTTAGGAGCATTGTATGTTGAAATAATTGACATAATATAAATGACAAATGTCATGATACCTAAGGTACCTAAACCAACATTTAAATCAACTCTAACCTGATTCCAAGCAGAACCTAATAATGCATCAGGTAAACCTAATGCAATAAAAGCAACATAAATTACTGGAAGTAGGAGTAAATATGCAATTGGTGTTTTTTTAGTATCATTCATATTTAGTCACCTCTTTAATTATAGCGCAGTCTAATAAAAGTTAATTTGTTATAATGGACATATCATAGATTTTGTGATTTCATTGGAAGGATTCATCATGAAAAAGATTATTGTGATAGGTTGCCCAGGAAGTGGGAAAAGCACTTTCTCTAGGAAATTAGGAGAAAAACTAAATATTCCTGTATATCATTTAGATATGTTGTTTTGGAATAGAGATAAAACTACAGTTGATGATGAAACATTTATGAAAAGACTTAATGAAGTATTAAGTAAAGATCAATGGATTATTGATGGGCATTACATGAAAACATTAGAACATAGAATAAAATCATGTGACACAATATTCTATTTAGATATGCCTGTTGACTTGTGTCTAGAAAATGTAACAAATAGAATAGGTAGAGTAAGACCAGATATGCCTTGGGTTGAAAAGAAAGACCAAGAGTATTATGATTTTGTAGAGTATATTAAAAGCTTTAAAGAAACAAAGACACCATACACATTAGAGTTATTAAATAAATATCAAGATAAAAATATGATTAGATTTACTTCGTTTGATGAAATTAATACTTATTTAAAGTAATTTGTGAAGTTTTTAATGCAATCACGACGCATCAGTCGTGATACTTTTGATAATTATAGACTATAATTAAGATATAAATTAAATCAATACACACGATGAATAAAACGACAAGTAAGGGGATTTGTTGTTTTTATTTTTATCTAAAAAAGAGAAAGAAGGATAAGTATGAAAATAAATATTGAGGGTTATAAAAATATTGAAAATCTTGAGTATATAATTCAAGATAATAAGTTGAATGTTTTGGTTGGCATTTCTGGTAGTGGAAAAACTTCAATACTAGAAGCTCTAAAAAAAGAAGATTTTGAATTTAACAAGAAAATAGGATTTAGTGGCAACGTAATATCACTCATCGATGGTAAAGAGCCTGAATCAATTGAAGTTTTTAATGAGTACACTGTAGATAAATATTTATTGGATAAAAATAAAGATAGCAATGTTTACAATGTGTTAATAGATAATGAGAATGAACTTTTGAGTGCTAGAAATGATTTGGAGAATAGACTTAAGAATATTCAATCAATCATAAATTCTTATACTCAAGAATATAATTCATTAAAGGCAATTCAAAAACAGGTGAGTGGGCCATTAACTTCTAAGTTGAATATAAAACAGAATTCTGCAATCTATACATTAAAAAAGAGTTTTGATTCGATACAAAATAAACGAATATATAATAAAATTGCAACAATTGGAAAGGATAAGATAAGTTGGGTTGTTGATGGGGCCAAATTTATAGAAAATAGTAAATGTCCTTTTTGTGGAAAAAAATTAAATTCAAAAAAAGAAAAGGAATTTCATGATATTTCTCATCTCGATGTTGCAAATCATGAGAAACTTTCATTATCAAAGGATCAATTATCTACCTTGAAGCTATCAGGGATTCAAATCACTTTGAATGGAATTGATAAAATTGAAAAAGAAATAATTAAAGTTGGAATTGCTTTAATTGAATTTGAACGACTTAAATCTGATTTAGATAATTTTTACGACTTAAATTATGATTATAAAAAAATAGATTTATCATATAATGAAAATTTATATGAATTTTTCCCGTTAATTAAAAATGAAATTATTAAACTAGATAAAAATAAGATAAGACTTATAAAAAATATTGAAAATGCTTTAATCAAAACGAAATCTATTTTTACAAGGAATTTGAATAATATAAATAGAATAATTAAAATTTTTGGTATACCGTATGAATTAGAAGCAACTTATAAAAGATCTGTAATATCAAATTATAAACTTTATCATATTGATGATTCACAAAAAATAGAAAGAAATAAAGGGTTATCTAATGGAGAAAGAAAAATTATTGCATTAATTTTCTTTATTATAGAGATATCAAAAAAGAAGTCTCAATTAGTTGTCTTTGATGATCCAGTTTCTGCGTACGACGATGGTAGAAGATCTTCAATTTTTAATTTAATATTGGATAGAATTAAGGATTCTACAGTACTTTTGTTATCACATGATCAATTTTTTGCTCGCTATGCAACTATTAATAGAAAAAAACAGATAGGTAATATTGATTATTTTGATAATCATTCTAATATAAGTATCCAACAAATTGTTAAGACTGATTTTGATGCATTAAACAAATTTATAATTGAAAGAATTTTATCATCTAAAAATTATATTCAACAAATTATAAATTTAAGATTTTATTATGAAATTAATAGAAAAATCGATATTTATGGATATTTATCAACGATAGTTCACAAGGAAGATCTGAATGCATTTTTAATAAAGAGTAATATCACAGAGCAAGTGATATTAGATAAAATCAACTATGAATTGAAAATAAGATTGTTACCTTTTGATCAAAAACATTATACGAATATAGATACCTCTGAATTTTCTATTCTGGAAAAGATGTTTTTATTAAGAGAAATGAAATTGAATTTAGGGTATAAAGATGAACTGGATAATCATATTCATTTAAACTCAAAAAAAGTTATAACTCTAAATCCATATAAGTTTTGTTTTGCCAGCAAGTTTGTATATGATGAAGTAATGAATAAAATTGGTGTAATACATTCAATGTAAAATTTATTTTTGCATAAAATCCTTTTAATTGTATAAGTTTAATGATAAAATATATCATGCGTTGATTAAGGCGAGTAATTGAAGTTGTTTAAAGAAGAGAACTATTCATTTGGTGAAAGGATAGTAAATGACAAGATGAAGGCTACCTTAGGAGCAAACAGTAAATCGGCTATAACGATAACATGAGGTGCACAAGGTAACTTGTGAACTAAGGTGGTACCGCGGAATAATTATTTCGTCCTTAGAAGTTTAAAGACTTTTAAGGACTTTTTATTTGTTTATAAAGGAGAATATGTGTATATGAAATATATGACATCTAATGAAATCAGAAAAATGTGGTTAGACTTTTTCAAGTCTAAAGGACACATGGTTGAACCATCAGCATCATTAATACCAGTTGATGATCCAACATTACTATGGATTAATGCAGGGGTTGCACCATTAAAGAAATACTTTGATGGTTCTGAAACACCAAAATCAAGAAGAATTACTAACATTCAAAAGAGTATTCGTACAAACGATATTGAAAATGTTGGTAAAACAGCTAGACACCACACATTCTTTGAAATGTTAGGTAATTTTAGTATTGGTGATTACTTCAAAGTTGAAGCAATCGAATTTGGTTTTGAATTATTAACTTCTGAAGAATGGTTTAATTTCCCATTAGATCGTTTATATATGACGTATTATCCAGATGATATTGTCGCTAAACAAACATGGATGAAGTTAGGTGTAAAAGAAGATCATTTAATTCCACTTGAAACTAACTTCTGGGAAATTGGTAAAGGTCCATCTGGTCCTGATACTGAAATCTATTTTGACCGTGGTGAAAAATACGATAAACGTGGTATCGAATTACTACAAAATGATATTGATAATGAAAGATATTTAGAAATCTGGAATATTGTATTCTCTCAATATAATGCTGACCCATCGATTCCAAGAAGTCAATATAAAGAACTACCTTCTAAAAATATTGATACTGGTGCTGGTTTAGAACGTTTTGCATGTGTCTTACAAGATACAGAAACTAACTTTGAAACCGACATACACTTTCCAATTATTAAGAAAACATCAGAATTATCTGGTGTAGAATACAAAGGTCAAATGGCTTTCAAAGTTATTTCAGACCACATTAAAACTTTAGTGTTTGCTATTGCAGATGGTGCAATGTTATCAAATGAAGGTCGTGGTTATGTTCTACGTCGTCTATTACGCCGTGCTGTTAAATATGGTAGAACACTAGGCTTCCATGAACCATTCTTATACTCATTAGTAGATACAGTTGTTGAAATGATGGGCGATTTCTATACTAATCTTGCTCCAACTAAAGAGATTGTTAAAAAGATTATTCAAAAAGAAGAAGCTAAATTCTACTCAACAATTTGTGATGGTGAAAAACATTTAATTTCTTCAATTAAAGATCATAAGATTTCAGGTGTTGATGCATTTAAACTATATGATACATATGGTTTCCCAATTGAATTAACATTAGAATATGCAGAAGAGAATAACGTATCAGTTGATTTAGATGCATTTAAAGAAGAATTAGATAAACAAAAATCAAGATCAAGAGAAGCTAGAAATGTTCAAACTTCTATGAAAGCTCAAGATGAAGCTTATCTAAACTTCATGGAACCTTCGAAGTTTGTAGGATATGAAACACTACAACATGAAGCTAAAGTGATTAAAGTGTTTGAACAAGGTATTGTACTTGATGAAACACCATTCTATGCTAAAATGGGTGGTCAAGTAGCAGATACTGGTACAATCAATGGTTTAGTTGTTAAAGATGTTATGAAATTACCTCATGGACAATTCTTACACGTAATCGAAACTGAAAGTTTTGAAGAAGGCGATGATGTACTTGCAATTGTTGATGAGGAACGTCGTTTAAGAACTACTAAGAACCATACTGCAACGCACCTATTACATCAAGCAATTAAAGATGTGATTGGTAAGCATGCTAACCAACAAGGTTCATATAATGGTCCAGATAAATTAACATTTGATATTAACCACTTTGAACCATTAAAACATGAGGAAATTTTAGCAATCGAAAAGATTGTTAAAGAAAAAATTAATGAAGCATTACCAGTTGTAACGCATGTACTTCCAATTGAAGAAGCTAAAAAGCTTGGTGCGATGATGTTATTTGGTGAAAAATATGGTGACACAGTTCGTGTTGTTGATATCAACAAATGGTCATTAGAATTCTGTGGTGGTACACATGTTAATAACACTAAAGATATTGTGGAATTCGCGTTAACATCTGTTGAATCAATCGGTTCTGGTATTTATCGTTTTGAAGGTACAACCAATAATGTAATTGCTTCATCAAAAGATTATCTTGCAAGTTATTTAGGTACTTTAGATCAATTATTAACTAAGAAACAAGAACTTACAAAACAATCAACTAAAGATCAATTACCTACTGTCTTAGGTAGTTATCAAGACATCCTAAACTATCGTGAAGCAATCGTTAAACTTCAAAATGAAGTTAAAGACTTAGAAAAGAAAGCGGAAACTGATTTAATTTCAAGCATTTTAAAGAATGCGGACAACTTCATTCCTGCTGAAATTAAAGAAATTACTTACATAGTTACCGACAATTTACCTCAAGCATCACTTAAACCACTCGTTGATGTTCTCTATGATAAAATGAAGACAGAAGCAATTGTCTTAATTAACAAAGGAGAAAAAGCTACATTCTTAGTAAAAACTTCTAAACTAATTGCTAGAGACTTACTAAAAGACTTCACAAGTAAGACAAATGGTAATGGTGGCGGTAAGAATGACTTTGCTCAAGGTGGTACTGCGGACTTAGTTGCTTTAGAAAACTTCTTAAAGGGGCTTTAATTTGAAATATTTCGGTCTAGACTTAGGTGAAAGAACCTTAGGTATTGCAATTTCTGAATCAGGTATTATTGCTCAAAATCTAACAACAATTCGTTTTAAACCATTAGATTTTGAAGATGCTTTAAACCAATTATTAATATTAGCAAATCAATATAAAATTGATGTGTTAGTCATTGGTTTTCCAAAACACATGAATAATGATGTAGGGGAAAAAGCATTAATGGTTTTACGATTCAAAGAAATGCTAGAATCAGTATCTTCAATTAAAGTTATTGCTTGGGATGAAAGATTATCTACCAAGACTGCACTAAGAATGCTTAGTGATTCAAACAAGAAGTATGATAAACAAAGGGCATTAAAAGATGAAGTGGCTGCTCAAGTCATTTTACAAAACTATTTAGATTCAATTTAGGAGGAATCAAATGAACGCACTTGATAAATTAACAATTTTTAATGGTGAAAAAGAAGAGTTAGCAACAATTTTATTCACATTCCAAGAAAACGGTAAAAACTACGTTGTATTTGAATTTGATGAAACACATGAAGTTTCAGCTGCAGTTTATGTACCTGGTGCAACTGCTGACGAAGGTGAACTATTCGACATCCAAACAGATGAAGAGTGGGATTTAGTTGATAAAGTTTATCAACAATATGAAGATGCATTAGACGAAGAAGAAGACGACGAAGACCTTGACGCTTAATGATTTTAAAGCCTTTTGTCTGAATCATCATATTCCAATTATCACTGATGAATCATTAGACTATATTAAGAAATTAATACTTGAAAAAGGCATCAAATCAATTTTAGAAATTGGAACTGCATATGGCTATAGTGCCATATGTTTTTCTAGTGAAAACACCCATGTTGATACAATTGAATATGATGAAGAAAGATTCAGTGAAGCAATAAAATGGGTAAAAGAGTTTAATGCAAACGTCACAGTTATACAAGCAGATGCTAAAACCTATGAAGTAGGTGATAAGACTTATGACCTCATTTTCATCGATGGTGCTAAAGCATCTTATCAAAGATTCTTTGATAAATATAAAAAATATTTAAATCCTGATGGTTTGATTGTTTGTGATAATTTAACATTCCACAATTTAACTGTAGATAAGACAAAATCAAGATCTACTAAAAACATGATTAAAAAGTTAGAACAATTTAGAAAATTTCTTGCAACCACAGATGAGTTTGAAACTGTTCAACTTTCAATTGGTGATGGATTATCTATTTCAAAGAGGGTTAAGTAATGAAGGTTTATGAGAAAAATGGCATAAGTGTTACTTATGAAATCATCTATAAATCAATCAAACATATTTACTTTAGAAACAGAAATGACCATATCATTATTACTGCAAATAAAAAAGCTAAAGAATCGGAAGTTTTGTCGTATCTTGATAAATACTTTGAAAAATTAACGGCTAAAAAAACTAAAACTAAAGTAGAAACACCAAAATATCAACTTTGGGGAATATCATTAACCGAAGATGAATTCTTTGGAAACTATCAACATTCCCAAAAGAATTATGATCTTATTTTAAAATTAGAAGTTTTGAAAATGGTTGATACATTAAAACCACGTTTAGAACAAGATTTATCAAAACTAAGTTTAAAACTAGTTCCAATGCATGTTAAAAAACTACGTTCAAAGTATGGGTTATGCAGAACAAACATTAAAGAAATAACTTTAAGTTCATTTCTTGCAAGAATTAACCCTGAATATCTATACTATGTTTTATTGCATGAATATGCACACTTAATTGTCGGAAATCACTCAAAATCTTTCTATCAAGTGTTAGATAAGGTTATGATTAATCATAAAATTGTTCAAAAACAATTAAGAAAGCATGAAATTAGTTATTAGATTGATTAAATAATGATATAATAAATTGAAGAAAATTTAAGGAGTCATACACATGGCAATTAAAAAAACATATGAGTTAACTCAAGCCGGTTTAGAAGAACTAAAAGCCGAATTAGTTGATTTAAAAGAAGTCAAAATTAAAGAAAACTTAGAGGCTTTAAAAGAAGCAAGAGCACAAGGGGACTTATCAGAAAATGCTGACTATGATGCAGCACGTGATGAACAAGCAAGAATTGCTGCTCGTATTCAAGAAATTGAAAATATCATCAAAAACGTTAAAATCATTAAAGCTAACGAAGACTCAACATCTGTAAACATTGGTAAGGAAGTCGTTTTATACTTTATCGATAAAGACAAAGAAGTTACATATCACTTAGTTGGTACAATCGAAGCTGATCCAATTAAAGGTAAAATTTCTGTTGAATCACCATTAGGTAGAGCAATCAAAGGTAGAGAAGTCGGCGATATCGTCACTGTTAAGTCAGAAACTGGTAAGAGTTTTAACGTTAGAATTGTTTCATTAAATTAATGGCTATTTATAAAAAATGTATTCCGGATTTATATGTTAAATCCATTTACGAAATTAATTATGACGAATTAAAAAAGCAGGGGAAGAATGCTCTGCTTTTTGACTTAGACAATACGATTATTGACTACAATCAAACTAAACTTGAACAAAAAGCAATCGATTTTCTAAATTCTTTAGAAAAAGATTTTAAAGTCATTGTCATATCGAATTCACATTACAAAAGAGTCTTTGAAGCAATTGGTCATCAATTTAAGTTTGTGCATTTTGCTAAAAAGCCTTTAAAATTTGGTTTTAAAAAAGCTATTAAAATGTTAAACGTGAAAAAAGATGAAGTTGTCATGATTGGAGACCAATTGATGACAGATTGCTTTGGTGGTAAACGTATGGGCTTTACTACCGTTTTAGTTGAGGCTGTTAAACGTTCAAGTGATAAGTTACCAACTAGAATTAATAGAAAGATTGAGTCTTACTTTTTAAATAAAATTAAGCGTAAAGAACCAAAACGATATGAAGAGGTATTAAAAGCATATGCAGAAAAATAGTAAAACTTGTTTAGGTTGCGGTGCAGTCCTACAAAATATCGATATTGAAAAAGAGGGTTATGTTAAATCGTTAGATCAACCCTTCTGTATGCATTGTTTCAAACTAATGCACTATGGTAAAGGTGATATTCACTTTCATCCGGATAAATTACCAACATTTAAGAAAGATGCATTAATTGTCTTAGTTTCATCGGTTTTATACTTAGACACAATTTTAACAAGTGAAGTTAAGCGTCTTGCAGAAGATTATCACGTAGTCCATTTGATTAACCAAATTGACTTACTACCTGATTCAACACATAGAAACTATTTACTTGGTAAAATTCAAAAACAATTTAACAGATTTAGAGTAGCTTATGATGAAATCATCTTAATGAGTGCTTTAAATAAATTCGATATTGAAAATCTTAAGAACTATTTATTAGATTCTAAATATAAAGAAGTTTATTTCATTGGACTTCAAAACTCAGGTAAAACAACAATCTTTAAAGCACTAACTGGCAATAAAGAAGCCTTAGCTTTAAAGAAAGCAGCTTTAACTCAAACAATTTTATCTGGTGAGTTAGAGGGTATTAAAATATATGATACGCCAGGGTTATATCAAGAAGGTTATCTACATGAGTTCTTCCCATATGAAGTTTATAAAGACTTATTACCATCAAATCAATTTAAGCCTAAAAATGGAAAACTAGAAAAAGGCGATGCCATTTTAATTGATGGGTTGGCTGCAGTATCAATCTTAAAGGGTTCAACAACATCTGTTTTCTATGGATCAGAATCCATTAAATTACATCCAACAAAAGCTGAAAAAGTTGCTGATTTACTTCAAAATAAACAAGTTGTTAATGTCAATTTTGATGAATATAAATCATCTGAATTTGCATTAAAAGAAGACGTGAAATATCAAATTACTTTTGCAGACTTTGGATTCATGATTTTAACAGGTCCAGTCACAATTAAAATTGATACACATCCAAATTTACATATCACGGTAATCGAGGCGTTTATTAGATGATTGATGAAATAATCAATGATGTTGTAACTAAATATGAAGGTAGAAATGAACGACTCATTCATATTGAAGGGGTAGTTAGAAAAGCACTCGAGTTAGGTACTAAATTAAATCTTGATTTAGAAAAGTTAGAAATTGCTGCTTGGTATCATGACTACACAAAATATGATGATATTGAAACTCAAATTGCAGTCTTAATAGAAGAACAAATTGAAGCATTCAAGGATACACCGATTGTATTTCATGCTTTAAGTGCTGCAGAATATTTAAAAATTAGACATCATATCACAGATGATGATATATTAAATGCTATTAGATTTCATGTATTTGGAAATCCAGACATGAACATTTATGCAAAGGTTATCTTACTTGCAGATAAAATTGAAGATTCAAGAAATTATTTTATGGTTGAACACTTTAGAAAACTTGCTGAAACTTCGATTGATGATGCAATCCTTAATTATCTTTTAGATTTAAAAGAGATGTTAAAAAAAGATAATAAAACCATTCATCCTTGGATGAATGAATTGATTAATAAATTAGGAGAACAGCTTGTGGATTTAGTTAAAAAAAGTATTGAAATTTTAGATAAAGTAAATGCCAAAGACATTTCAGTTTTTGACTTTAAAGAAACATCACCATATTATGATTACTTTGTCATTGGAACAGTTAATGATCGTGCAGGTCAAGCAGCAGTTGGATATTTTGGTGATGAATTAAGAGATTATATTCGTCATGTTGAAGGTAAAGGAAATGTTGGCTGGGTTTTAATTGACTTAGGTGATGTTGTTGTTCATTTATTCAAAGAAGAAGATCGTAGATTCTATGGTTTTGACCAAAGATTTATGGAATTTAAAAAATGACTTTCGAACAAGTTTATGACATCTTACAACAAGATGTGAACTACGAAAAAATATTAAAACCCATCTTAAAGTATCTAGACAAAGAAAAACTTACACTAGATGCTGGTTGTGGAAGTGGTTATATCTTATCGATGCTTGCATCAAAAGGTTATTTAATTGAAGGTTTAGACAATAATCAAGAGATGTTAGATTTGGCTAAGCAAAGATTAGAAGAACTAAACTTAAATGTTTTGTTAATCAATCATGATTTAAGAAAACCATTACCAAAAAAGTATGATCAAATTATTTCACTTTTAGATGTAACACACTATTTTATGGGTGTTAAAAACCTATTTAAAATTTATTTTAATGCATTAACTGCTGGTGGCACTTTAATTCTTGATTTATACAAATCACCAGTAAATGAAGAAGAATCTGGTATCTATGATGATCTTAAATACACTTGGAAAGTCCGTACCACTGTCTCACAGATTATTCATAAAATAGATGTGGAATACCTAGATGAAACATACAACTTTAGAGTAAGACAATTCTATAAACCTTTAAATATTTATTTAGATACATTAAAAGAAATAGGTTTCAAAGTTAAAACTATTCAAAGTTTTGATGATAGAAAAGTATTTGTCATTTGTCAAAAAGAAAAATAAGAACCTTTCCGTAACTATATTTATGGGAGGTTTTTTTATGCGAAAAAATATTCTTTATGTCTTAATCGTTTTATTTATTATTGGAGCTATACTACTCTTTCCAAAAGAAAAGAAGTTAGAACTAGTTACCTCAGATATAAGAATGATTGATGTTGAAATCTCTGGTGCTGTAGCTAAACCAGGTACTTACCAAGTCGAAAAAGGTGTCACTTTAGCTTATGTTATTAATCTTGCTGGAGGTATTTTGCCATCTGCTGATATCAACTCACTCAACTTAAGTCTACTCGTAGAAAATAAAACATATGAAGTCAAAACATACAGTAAAGAAATCAAAGATAAGACATATAAAGTTAATCTAAATGAAGTTACTTATTTAGAGCTGATTACGATACCAAATATCACTGAAAAAAGAGCACTGAATATCTTACTTTACCGCGAACAAAACAAAAAATTCACAGCTGTTTCTGATCTTTTAAATGTTTCAGGTATTGGGGATGCAACTTATGAGAAGATTAAACAATTTTTCTATATCTAATTATTTACACCTTTATATGATACTTTTAGTCTTTCTCATTCTAAGTATCAAGTATCCAATCTTTATTCTGGTTTTAATTTATCTCATCTATAGATATAAAAAAGTTACTTTTGTTTTTCTAACTGTCAGTATATTCATCTTATTTAGTTTGTCGCTTATTTATCAAACCGTTAGTGATGATACTATCAGTGAGAAAGTATTGATTATCGAAAAATACGAACAAACTTATCAGAATTCATATATCGTCTTAAGTCACTTGAAAAGATATGAATTTGAATCTAAACAAGATTTCAATGTTTATGATTTAGTTGAGATTAGAGGAAACTTAGTTGAATTTAATCACGTTACAATTCCAAATGGTTTTGATGAAAAGAATTATCAATTAGGTAACGGTGTAATAAAAAGTATTGAGGTAGAAAGTGTTGTATTAAATAAGAGAATAGATGCACTATCATTTTTAAGTAGTGATAGTCTTTGGGTTAAACTCTTTAAAGATGAAAATTTCTTTGAAGTAGATAATATAGGTTTTTTATTTTCGCTTTCTAGCATGAACTTAATGGTCCTATATTACATACTTCATAAAATTTTATATTATCTTGATATAAAGGATGATAAGAAACATTTAATTACAGCCATTTTAGCCATCTTTGGATATTTAATAGGATTTAGTTACTTAGTACTTAGAATACTCTTAAAATCCTTATTTTCGTTTATAAATTTAACCTTTGATTTACATTTAACTAAACTAGATATTGAGTCGTTAGTTTTTATCTTGATTTTAATCTTTCACCCTTATTTGATTTATAATCAAGGTTTTATTGTTATCTATTTACTTATTTTCATTTTCGAGTTAAAACCATATGCTAATTCTTCAATAGATTATTTACTTCCTCTCATGATTCTTATGCCTTTTCTTATTTTATGGCAAGGAAAAATTAATATCGTTTTACTTTTAATGATACCTATCTTTCAATATCTTATTAGACCGTTGTTTATTCCAAGTCTAATCATCTTATCGATTTTTCCATTCTTGAATTTTTTCCCTATCTTAGAATCTTTTTTTGTCGAAGTAATCTCATTTTTTAACCAGTTTAATTTTGGATTTTATATGATGCGTTTAGAAGGCATCATGCTTGTTATATACTACTTAGTACTCATTTATATACTTACAATAAAGTCTATAAAATTGCGTGCAATTTTTCTAGTAACTATGTTTACTGGTTTAGTTCTGATAACTTGGATTCCAAAAGCTGACCAGGTGATCTTTTTAGATGTGGGTCAAGGTGATAGTTCGGTCATCTTTAAAGACAATAAAGTCATTGTTGTTGATAGTTTTCAATATGTTGGCAATTATTTAAAGTCAAATTATGTTTATACAATTGATTACTTAATTCTATCTCATAATGATAATGACCATATGAAAGAAGCGAAAGATCTCATCGTTGAGTTTAAAGTAAAACATTTAATCCTAAGTGGTTATCAAGATTATGGTCTAAATTTTAAAGACACAATATATATTACAAATGAAAACTTAATGACAATTGATTCAATTGATTTGAGTTTTTTAGGTCCAATCAAAGACTATAAATCGGTAAATGGAAATTCATTAGTCTTTAAAATTAATGTTTTAAACCAAACCTTTTTATACACTGGTGATATTGGTGTTGAAGTCGAATTAGATTTAGTTCAAAAATATGCATTCAATTTAAAAGCGGACGTATTAAAAGTTGCTCATCATGGTTCGTTCACTTCAAGTTCTAAAGAATTTATTAGTATGGTTAATCCTAGATTTGCAGTGGTTAGTGTGAAACTTAATAATATATATAATCAACCAACACCAGAAGTTATGGATCGTTTTAAAACGATGGGAGTATCTGTTTTTGAAACTAGATACCTTGGTTCAATCTTGTTTTACAAACAAGAAATTATTAACTTTAGTCCATAAATTGATAGTCAATCATGTATAATAGAAAATAAGGATGGAAGCTATGGAAAAAATATACTTACTGGTTGGAGAATCCACCTATTTAATACGTGAACAAATTAAAAAATATCAAGTGATTTCAAAGATTGATCCAATGAATGTTGTTACATTGGATGCGACTGAAACACCTTTAGAAAATATACTTCAAGAACTTTATACTGTTTCTTTTTTTGATGAACAAAAAATGGTAATCATTGAAAATGTAGATGCACTAAGTCAATATGATATGAAAGAATTAAAAGATTTTCAAAAGTATTTAGAAAATCCAAGTTCTGAAATCATCTTGATTATGTATGTAACTAAAATACCAGAACGTAGTGCCTTTACAGATTTACTTGAAAAATATACTTTTATTGAACAAATTAAACCGATTGAAGGTTCACTCTTACCAATTCACATTAAAAAGATTTTTGATGAGGATGGTTATAAGATTGATGGTAGAACGATTCAAGCGATTATCGATAGAACAGGTAATAATCTTTATCTTATTGAACAAGAGATTGAAAAATTAAAAGCTTATGCACATGATACAAAAGAAATTTCATATCTCATTGTTGATGAATTAGTTCCAAGAACATTAGAAGAGAATATTTTTAACTTCTCAAAAGCCTATCTTCAAGGGGATGTGAGAAGTTATATTCAAATTTATGATGATTTATTAGAATCTAAGATGCAAGCATCAACGATTATCAATCATTTATATCAAACAGTTTATTTAATTTATCAAGCTCAAAAATTATTAAAATCTGGTTATGATCAAGAATCTATTTCACATTATCTAGGTATTACATCAGGTCGTGCATACCATGTGGTTAAAGAAGCTAAAGTTCAAAGTCCAAAAGCATTAGAAGCATTAATTAAGGACTTATCAAATTTAGATTTAGATATTAAATCAGGTAACCAAGATGACAAATTAGGTTTTGAGTTACTCTTATTAAGAAAGGTGAAATAACATGAATTTACCATATCAATCAATTTTAATCTTTGACTTTGAAACAACCGGTCTTTCACCAATAAAAGACAATGTTATTGAAGTAGGGGCAGTTAAACTCACAAGAGTTGGTGAAACCTATGAAGTAACAGATACACTTGATTTACTTATTAAACAAAACGAACCAATTAGTGATTTTATCACTAACCTAACAGGGATTACTAATGTGATGTTACAAAAAGAAGGCTTACCTGAAGAGATAGCCTTCCAAATGTTAAACAATTTAATTGATAAAAATACATTGTTAGTAGCATATAACCTAGCATTTGACATTGGGTTTCTTTTAAAGTTATTCCAAAAGTATGTTTCTCGTAATTATATGATTGAAAACGATATTTTAGACTGTATGGCAGTTTATAAAGATCGTTATGCTTATCCACATAAATTAATGAATGCAGTTGAACAATTTGGATTAACAAATGAAAATGCACATAGAGCATCAGATGATGCCCTAGCTACTTTTAAAGTTTTAGAAAAATTAGATCAACAACAACCAAACTTACCTTTATATATCAATGTTTTAGGTTATAACCCAAAATATCAAGCACCACAAACGTACTTTTTTAAGACAAAAGTGAGAACAGTTGCACAAGGTATGTATGGTAATCGAGAAATTGAGAAATCAAAGTAAAAAAAAACACCTATTAGGTGTCTTATGCTAGTGCGTTAACTTGTTTTGTTAAGTTTGACTTATGACGAGCAACGAAGTTCTTGTGGAATACTCCTTTAGCTTGACCTTTGTCTAACTTCTTGAATGTTAAAGATAATAAAGCTAATGATTTTTCTTTGTCATTTGCAGCTACTGCAGCGTTTAAAGCTTTAACAGCAGTTCTGAATGAAGATTTTAATGCAACATTCGCTTGACGAGCTTTTTCATTTGTTTTATTACGTTTAATTTGAGATTTGATATTAGCCACCAAATTCACCTCCTAAATCAGCACAATTCATTTTATCAAATAACATATTCAATTGCAATAAAAAACGGCTGATTATGATAAAATATTTATGATGTGAGGAAAACATGACAACAGCAAATAAATTAACCATATTTCGCGTTATTTTAATACCATTTATGATTGGGGTTCTATACATCGAGCGCTTGATGCGTATGGATACCGCTTTCCTTAATATGAGTGTTGGACAAATTATATTTGCCCTTATTTTTGTAATCGCGAGTTTTACAGATTTTCTTGATGGATATATCGCAAGAAAATATAACCAAGTTACCACTTTTGGTAAATTCTTAGACCCAATTGCAGATAAAGTTTTAGTCTTTGCAGCACTTTATTATTTAATGGTATCAATGCCTGATCGAGTTGCTATCTGGTCAGTTGTGATTATCATGATAAGAGAGTTTGCAGTAACTGGGGTGAGATTGCTAGCAGTAGAACGTGGACATGTTATTGCAGCAAGTAAACTTGGAAAATATAAGACAGCAACAACGATGGTTGCGATTATTATTTTCTTATTCAATGACTTTGGATTAACATCAATTGATCCAGTGTTTGCTTGGTTTGGTAATAACGTTTACTACTTAGCAGTATTCTTTACCATCATTTCAGGATGGGATTACTTATACAAAAATAGAAAAGTAATTTTAGAATCAATTTAAAAAAGAAATTATCAATGGTTTTATCTACTATAGAAATAGGAGGAATGATTAGTCCATGAGTGATAACAAAAAACAACAGGCATTAGAACTTGCCTTAAAACAAATTGAAAAACAATTTGGTAAAGGTTCGATCATGAAGTTAGGTGATGAAGGCGATCATTCAGTTGAAGTCATTCCAACCGGATCATTAGCATTAGATATTGCATTGGGTATTGGTGGATATCCACGTGGCCGTATTATTGAAATTTATGGACCAGAATCAAGTGGTAAGACAACACTTACTCTACATGCCATGGCTAGTGCACAAAAACAAGGAGGAACAGTTGCGTTTATTGATGCTGAACACGCACTTGATCCAACTTATGCAAAAGCATTAGGCGTTGATTTAAACAATTTAGTTTTATCTCAACCAGATACAGGTGAACAAGCACTTGATATTGCAGAAGCTTTAATTAAGTCAGGATCAATTGATATGATCGTTGTCGACTCAGTAGCTGCTTTAGTACCAGAACAAGAAATTGCTGGCGATATGTCTGCAAACCATGTTGGTCTACAAGCAAGAATGATGTCTCAAGCAATGAGAAAATTAAGTGGCGTCATCTCTAAAACAAATGTTGTTGCGATCTTCATTAACCAAATTAGAGAAAAAGTTGGTGTAATGTTTGGTAATCCAGAAACAACCCCTGGTGGACGTGCGCTTAAATTCTTCTCTTCTGTTCGTTTAGAAATCAGAAGAAGTGAACAATTGAAGCAAGGTAATGATCTAGTCGGAATTAAGTCCAACGTGAAAGTCGTTAAATCAAAAGTAGCACCACCATTAAAAGTAGCAAGTATCGACATTATGTATGGTACAGGTATTTCAAGAAGTGGTGAAATCTTAGATCTTGCAACAGAACTTGATTTTGTTAACAAGAGCGGTGCTTGGTATAATATTGGTGATGAAAAACTAGGTCAAGGTCGTGAAAATGCACGTGCTTACTTAGAAACAAAACCAGAATTACTAGATGAATTAGAAAAGAAAATTCTAGGACACTACAATATTAAGTAAACAATATGTAAAAAGGTGATATCTTTATCTTTAAGATAAAAGGGTATCGCCTTTTTTCATTTATAGGTTTATAATGAAACTATCTATGTAAAGAGGTTTTGTTTATGATAAACATTATAAAGAAAGTTAGTTGGTACATCAAACAGGAATGGCGTTCATATTCAATCATGTTCATCTTCCTAATTATCATCACGTTATTGGCACTTACACCAGCCTACATCTTAGGATTAGCGATTGATATTATCGTCAGTAAGAGTTTAACAACCGAGAGTTTAATCTTTTTAATTGTGGGACTAGTTTTAGTTCCTTTTGGTCGTTATACATCTTCATTTATTTATAACTACACATTAAACAAAACAAGCCAAAAGTTAGCGTTTCAAATGAGACAAAAGTATTTATCAAAACTTTTTTCAATGGATGCTGAATTCTACGAAAAATATCAAAAAGGTGACTTAATTTCTAGAGCAACTAGTGACCTAGATTCAATTACCGTTGCAGCAACATCAATGATTGAAGGTATCGTATTAAACGTGTCAATGATTACAGTTGCAATTACTATTATGGCCACCACAATCTCTTGGCAGTTAACCTTAATTTCAGTTACAGTTATGCCAATTGGATTAACTATTTTAAACATCATACGTATGAAAAAAAGAGAATACGTTAAGAAGCATCGAGTTATCTATGCTAAAATGACTGAAAAGATTTTAGAATCGGTTGAAGGTCAAAAAACTATTCGTGCTTATGTTCAAGAAAATACTGACCTTAAAGCTCAACAAGAAGCAATTGATGCGGATATAAAATCATGGCGTTACATCATTAATTATGAAAATAAGTTGACCCCAATGTTTGAAACAGTTTATGCGATTGCATATATTCTTGCTTTCATTTTCGGTTCAATCTTTATTATGAATCGAATGATGACTGTAGGTCAACTCATCACATTCGTATCCTATGTTGGTATGTTATATGGACCATTAATTGGTATTTCTGGTGTCTTCCAACAAGTGAATAATGCCACTGTTGCTATTGATAGATTTTATGAAATCATGGATTTAGAACCAGTTGTTAAAGATGATCATGATTCAGATCATATTATGAGTTTTAATCAAATTGATTTTAAAGATGTGACCTTCAAGTATCCATTTGATCAAAGTGATACCATTCAAAATATTAACTTGACAATTAAACATGGTCAAACACTTGGTGTTGTTGGACCGACTGGTTCAGGTAAATCAACGTTGATTCGTCAATTATTGAGAGAATTCAACGTGACATCCGGTAAAATTCTAATCGATAATAAAGATATCAAACGATATAACATAACTGACATTAGAAAAATGGTTGGTTATGTTCCTCAATCACATATGTTATTTAGACGTGGTGTTGACGATAATATCTTAATTGGTAATCCACAAGCATCGATTGACCAATTAAATAGAGCAGTAAAAATTGCTGACTTTGAAAAAGACTTAAATTATCTTTCTGAAGGTATGCATACAAAAGTTGGTGAAGGTGGAGCGACCCTTTCTGGTGGTCAAAAACAAAGATTATCGATTGCCCGTGCTTTAGTTAAAGAACCTGAAATCTTAATCTTAGATGACTCACTTTCAGCTGTTGATGCTAAAACTGAGGAAAATATTATTGATCAGTTAAAACAATTTAGAAAAAACAAAACGAATATTATCATTGCCCATAGATTCTCTGCAGTAAGAGATGCAGACCAAATCATTGTGATGCAAAAAGGTAAAATCATTGACCAAGGTACCCATGAAGAACTCATCAGTCGTGATGGTTGGTACAAAGAACAATATATCAAGCAAATGAGTATGAAGTAGGGTAGAACGATGAGACAAATTAAAAAAGTTTGGCGATATATTAGACGCTATAAAAAATTACTTGTTATCTCTATTACATGTATGTTAATAGTCCAACTCTTAGGACTAGTAGCACCGTTAATCGTAAAATCAATTTTAGATGACCAATTAGTTGGTATTACTAGACCTTGGTATGAAACAACTGATTCATCACATGTTGCTTATAATGGTAAATATTACACTCAAGATGACCCATCAGGAAATCAATTAACGATTGTTATTTTAAATGGTGAATATCTTGCAATAGATGGACCAATCGAACTTGGTCAGCAATTCTTTGATGGTTCTCAACTTAAAGTTGTTACATTTGAAGGTAATGAAGTATTTTATGATGCCGTAAGACTTGAAGGTAGAGAAGTGATGAATTTCTATTCACCATTTATCCAACCAGTTACAATCCTGTTAATTTTACTATTTGTAAGATATGTCTTACATATTATCTTCTTATATGTTCAAAGAATTTCAACTGCATATATTACAACAAACGTTGTAAGAGATGCTAGAAGTGATGCTGTTCGTGCGCTTCAAAGAATGCCAATGACATACTTTGAATATGAACCAGCTGGTAAAGTTGCAAACCGAATCATTACCGATGTTAACGGTATGATTAACTTATTCTCAACATTAATGAACTTACTACTTAATGCATCGCTTTCTGTCATCTTTGCATATGTTGGTATGTTCTATCTTGATTCAAGCCTAGCTTTAATGACATTTATTGCATTCCCATTAATTTATGTTTGGTTAAGAGTATTCGTTTCACACTTAAATAACATTGCAAAACGTGTATCAGAATCTGCTTCAATGATTACTGCAAAACTTAACGAAATTATTAATGGTGTGAACATTTTACAAATCTTTAACTACCAAAAAGAGACTGAAAAAGAATTTGAAGTTGTATCAAATGAATACAGAAGAGAACAATTAAAAGAACAAAAACTCCATCTAACGATTGGGTGGAATATGATTCGTTTAGTTGGTTTAATGGTTACTGCATTAATTATTGGTTACTTCGGCTACCAAAGTCTAACAATCAGTGGATTCATCATTTCTGCTGGTACTATTTATGCGTATAATGATTATCTCTCTCGTTTAATTGAACCAGTTCAAACGTTATTTAGAGAATTTGGTAATCTTCAAATGGCATTAGTTAGAACGGATAGAATCTTCACTATTATCGATGCGGAACAAGAAGATGATAGTTATGAATTGATACCTCATTATAAAGGTGATATTAAATTTGAAAATCTTTGGTTTTCTTATATAAAAGATAAACCAGTTTTACTTGGTGTAAATCTTGATATCCCAGCTGGTTCGATGGTTGGTGTTGTCGGTCATACTGGTTCTGGTAAATCCACACTGATGAACTTATTACTACGCTTCTATGATCTCAAAGATGGAGATCTTGGAAATATTTATGTTGATGGTAAAGAAATTAGAGAATTATCTAAACGTACATATCGACAACATATTGGTATTATCTTACAAGACCCAATGATTTATACTGGTACGATTGCTTCAAACATTAAGTTTGGTAAAGATGTACCAGACAGTGAAGTCGAGAATGTTTTACGAGAAATTGGTGGAGGTTACATGATTGATAAACTTGAAAATGGTATTCACCATGAAGTTTATCGTGGTGGTGGTAACCTATCAGTTGGTGAAAAACAATTAATTTCATTCGCGAGAGTTGTTATTCATAATCCATCAATCTTGATTATGGATGAAGCGACTGCAAATATTGATACAGAAACAGAAAATTTAATTCAAACAGCTTTAAATAAAGTAAAAGAAGGTAGAACAACGATTGTTATTGCCCATAGACTTTCAACAATTAAGAATGCGAATAAAATTGTTGTTTTAGAAAATGGTTTAAAAGTAGAAGAGGGTACGCATGATGAACTTCTTCAAAATGATAAACAATATGCTGGTATTTACCGCTCACAAACTAAAAATACCTAATAAAAAAAGGGTTCACTTTTGAAGTGAGCCCTTTATTCTAATTATTCTTGTGCATCAATTACTGCCGATGGTGTTAAATTAGCTAAGTCAATTTTGATGTAATGTGTTTTGACTTCATGTTGATTCATACCAATTTCAGAATTGTAAGTTAATTTAATATAAACATATGGTCTTTCAACAGTGACGAACCATAATGGGTTTTGAGGTAACTTGAATTCATAATTGATTGTTTGGTTAGAACCAAAACTTTCACTTGCTGTGATTGATTTTGGTGCGCTTTTCGCATCAATCCATAATGTTTGAAGTACAAATGTACCATTAACTGAAGAAACTAATTTACTTGGTTTTTCTGTGTATTTAACTTTAAATACATAATTACCTGGATCTTCTTTAAACTCTGGAACAAGATAACTAACCCATTTAATGTGATAAATTAATTCAGATGTTTCAAAATTAATAATTTGATGTCCAGTCTCCTCTTCGGTTGTAATATAGTAGTTTGTATTAAAACTTGAGACTGGATCATTTCCAAAGTCAACAGTTTGATACTTTAAGTAGTCACCTAAATATAATGCAACAACAAATGCAGTTGGGATGACGACAACAAATGAAATAATTACGATGAGTAAACGGTGTTTAAGTAACCATTTACCAAATTTACTTGAAGGTTCGTGTTTTGGTAGCATGCTTATCTCCTTTTTCTTCTAGTATTATTATACTATAAACATCAAAAATTTAATCAGTTGGAAACTAAGTTTTTCATTGACTATGATAGCATAAAAAGTTATAATGAAGTATGTACAGAAAGTACATATAAATTGACTATTTAAACAAATTAAAAAGTTTAAAATTGAATATGGAGGTAACAATTATGTTTAACGTGTTGTTTGATGTAAGCAACGACGCATTAATTACCTTCATTTTGCTAATTGTCGTAGGACTAGTTATTGGTGCAATCGTTGGATATTTCATCAGAGTTGCACAGCACGAGAAGAGTTTACGCTTAAGTCGTGAAGAAGCTAGTCGAATTATTGAAGACGCGAAAAAAGAAGCTGAAAAGACTAAAAGAGAGCATGTTTTTGAAGCTAAACAAGAAATTTTAGCGTTACGTAAAGAGTTTGATAATGATATGCGTGAAAGACGCCAAGTCGTTTTAAATCTTGAAGAAAAGGTATCTCAAAGAGAAATTACTTTAAATCAAAGATCACAATACTTAGATAAACGTGAAGAAGGCTTAGATCTTAAAGAACAAAGACTTGACGAACGTAAAGAACAACTTGAAATTCAATATAGCAAAGTGGAAGAATTAGTGAAAGAACAAGAGGCAAAGCTTGTGTTTGTCTCTGGTTTAACAAAAGATCAAGCGAAAGACTTGATAATGGCTCAAGTAAGAGATTCTATTTCTAATGAAATTGCCGCATTTATTCGTGAAGAAGAAGAACAAGCTAAAAATACAGTACAACAAAAGAGTAAAGAATTACTTGCTCTTGCGATGCAAAAATATGCATCAGAAACTACATCAGAACGTACAGTATCTGTAGTAGAAATCCCTAACGAAGATATGAAAGGTCGTATCATCGGTAAGGAAGGTAGAAACATTCGTACACTTGAAGCTCTCACAGGTGTTGACTTAATCATTGATGATACTCCAGAAGCAGTTGTATTATCTGGATTTGATCCAGTAAGAAGAGAAGTCGCAAAACGTGCTTTATCAATCCTTGTTCAAGATGGTAGAATCCATCCAGGTAGAATTGAAGAAGTTGTTGAGCGTGCTCGTATGGAAATTGACATGTTCATCCGTGAAGCAGGTGAAGAAGCAGTTTTCAAAACAGCGGTAGGTAAGGTTCATCCTGACTTAATTAAATTATTAGGTCGTATGAGTTTTAGAACATCATACGGACAAAACGTTTTAAAACATTCAATAGAAGTTGCATTCCTTGCTGGAAAACTTGCAGCTGAAATTGGTGAAAATGAAGTTCTTGCAAGACGTGCTGGTTTATTCCATGATATTGGTAAAGCAGTTGACCACGAAATCGAAGGTTCACACGTTACAATTGGTGTTGACATCATGTCTCGTTATAAAGAACCAAAAGAAGTTATTGATGCCATCGCATCTCACCATGGTGATGTAGAACCTGAATCAATCATTGCAGTTTTAGTTGCAGCAGCGGATGCTCTATCAGCAGCTCGTCCTGGTGCTAGAAGCGAATCAATGGATTCATACATGAAACGTCTAACTCAATTAGAAGAAATTTCTAACGGTGTAGATGGTGTTGATAAATCATTTGCTATCCAAGCTGGTCGTGAAGTACGCGTAATCGTACAACCTGACAAGATTGATGACTTAGGCATTATTAATGTTGCTCGTACAATTAAAGAAAAGATTGAAGAATCTATGACTTATCCAGGTACAATTAAAGTCACAGTTATTCGTGAAAAACGTGCAACCGATGTTGCTAAATAATTTGAAATAAAAGAAGGGGAAAATTTTCCCCTTTTGTTTTATAATAGTATTATGAAAATATTATTTATAGGTGACATCTACGGAGATGCTGGTATTAATTTTTTATTGGAAAGACTTCCGGAATTAAGACAAACTTATCAGCCAAATCTCATAATTGCAAATGCAGAAAATGCCGCTAATGGTCGAGGTATGACTAAGGCTATTTATAAAAAGTTAATGTCTGCAGGCATTTCTCTTTTAACAATGGGGAATCACACTTGGAAAAACCCGGAACTTGAAACTTTTATCGATGAAGTTTCTAATATTATTAGACCAATTAATGATGGGTCAACAAAAGGTGTAGGTTATAAAATCATTAATTACAATGATAAAAAAATCTTAGTCATAAATGCCCTTGGTGTCGCATTTATGAATGTTCCTTATGAACAGCCATATATGAAAATTAAGGAGTTATTGGAAACTTTAACATATGATTATTCACTCCTTGATTTCCATGCAGAAACAACAAGTGAAAAAGTTGCAATGGCACACTATTTAGGTAAGAAATTAGATATGATGGTTGGAACCCATACGCATATTCAAACCAATGATGACAGAATCATGCCAGAGGGTACATTATACATTACTGATGTTGGAATGACTGGACCTCTAAATGGAGTTATTGGGGTTGAAAAAGATATCATTATTGATCGATTTATTAATGGTATTAGTAGACCAAATCAAGTTGCATCTGGTCCAAGACAATTGAATGCTGTGCTATTTACTTTAAGTCCTAAACGTAAAATTGAAAAAATTCATCTCGAAGAATCTATTAACTAAAAGTACTCATCTAGGGTACTTTTTATTTTTAAATATAATTGAGAATGGCTTTATAGTACAATTTCATTAAAAAATACGATAAATAAGACCATCTTACTTACTATAAGTAAATATACATGTTATAATTAGGTAAAGAATGAATTTTAGGGGGAATTTCCAAATGGCGTTATTTGACAAAGAAGGATATTTAATCGTCAAAGATAAGCAATTCGTAGTAGGCGATGTGTTAGCTAAACTATCACACGTCAAGGGAGAATACTTAGCGAAATTCCTACAAGATATTGGTTTAAACATTCCAAGAAAAATGCGCATGGGTGCTTTAAAGAATGTCTTAAGGGAATCCGTAGAAAAAACAATTGAAGAAAGAAAATCGCTAGCTGATGAAATGGGCTATCGGTTAACTTGGTTCTCAAGATATACTGACACTCAATTAGTTCATCTTTTAGAATGGTATAAAAATCCAGGATTAAGTGCAAAATACTTAGATGAGTTCTGGAAATTATTACTTCCCTACTTAGTTGAAAAAGGTCTAGCAGAAGCTGATCTTTTAAGATTATTTGAACAAGCTGAAGCAGATGCTAAAGCAAAACAAGTTGTTTCAAGTAATGAGTTTAATACTGCTATTGATAAAGTACTATTTGATGAACATAACGAAATTGATGGTGTTTCACAAGAAGCATTCAGACCAGTTTTATATAAAGCATCAACATTAACTGAACTTCGCACAATTGGCGATAAATTTAATGCACCTATTCCTAAACGTTTAAAGAAAAATGAAATGTTAGATATTATTCTTAAGAAACTTCAAGAACGTGGTGAATTAACAAAAGAGTTAGAAGAGAAACTAAGAAATCAAAATATTATTCTGCTTGAACGTTATGCAAAAGATCACGATATCAAGGTTTCAACAGAACTTAAAAAAGAAGAAATTATAGAGTTCATTTTATCAAACGCTAAAGAAACTAAAGAAACTTATTATGTACCATCTTCATCAGCAGTTTATGAGAAACAAGTAGATGAAGTTGAAGAATCTGTAAAAGTAGAACCAGTAGTCGTTGTTCAAGAAAAAATTGTTGAACAACAGCCTGAACCAGTAAATGAAGTTAAACCTGAACCAGTTAAAGAAGTGGTTCAAGTTTATACACAAACTGCTGCAGTAAATCAAATTGACTATAGAGAGCAATTTGATCGCTTAGCTAAATCATTTGAAACATTAGCAGAAGTTATCGCTAAAAAAGAATTTGTTGTTAATGTAGAGGCAAATCCCGTTGTAAATGTACAAGGAAATGCAGAACAACCTGCTATAGATCAACAACAACCAGTTCAAGAAGCTCAAGTTGTGCAACCTCAAATGACTTCAAAAGAAAGAATTATTGCAGAACTTTTAAAAGATGACAACGATGATTTCCCAGAAACAATTGATAGTTTAGAAGCAGAAATTCAAAAAGAAGAAGAAAAAAATGAAAAGCAAAAGAAAGAAAAAGCTCAAAAAGAACCTAAACACAAGAAGACTGGTGGAATCCATCCATTCTTATTAATCTTTACTTTCATCCTTCTATTAGCATCTACTGCTGCATGGGGTTATGCAACATATTATGCAATTGATATTGCGTTTATCCAAAATCTAGGATATCAAGCATTAATTGATGTCTTCGGATTCACATTACAAGAGGCATGGGTTGTCTTATCCGTATCAGCTTTAGCATTCTTAATTAATTTAATTGCAACATTTAGAGTATTTAATAAGAAACAAAGTAAGAAATCTGCAGTCTTTATGTCATTCTTACTTCTAATCACTCTAGCAGTTCCAGAAGCATTATTCTATCTCATTGCACATACAACTAAAGTAGAACAAAAAGTTCAAGTAGCACAAGATGATAGTGTTGGTCGAATTGTTGAAGCAATTAATAATATCTCAATTAAATCAGGTACAACTAAGAAACAAGGTAAAGGATTCTTTGGAACTATTGGTGCAATCTTAGGTTGGATTATCGTATTAGCAGCCTTACTAGCATTAATTGTCTTTGCATTATGGCGCTTAGATTTCACATATGGTTATGAAAATATCGATGTTGTTGGACCATTTATTAGAGATTACATTATGGAGCCTATCTTTGGTTCTTCACACTACCTAACACAATAATACTTATACAATTTTCAAGAGGAGTTAAAATGGAAGATATTCAAAAATATACTCCCATGATGCAACAATATATTCGTTTAAAAGAAGACTACGCTGACGCGATAGTCTTTTTTAGATTAGGTGACTTCTACGAGATGTTCTTCGATGATGCACTTGTTGCATCTAAGGTTTTAGAAATTGCATTAACTGGACGTGATGCTGGTAATAGAGTCCCAATGTGTGGGGTTCCGTATCATGCTGCAAAAGTATACATTCAAAAACTAGTCTCAAAAGGTTTTAAAGTGGCAATCGCTGAACAAATCACTGAACCAGGTAAAGGTTTAGTCGAAAGAGAAGTCGTAAAATTAATCACCCCAGGAATGATTATTGACGATGGTATTTTAAAAGGCTCTGGATTCAATTTCATTGGTTCGATTGACCTTTCTGAATACGGTTATATATTTGCATATGCCGATATATCAACTGGTGATACTTTTTTAGTCGAAGGTTTATCTAAAGAAACACTCTTAGATGAAGTTACGAATATCGGATTAAAAGAAGTAATTTTAAAGAATCTAGCTGATACGAAATTAGTTGATGAACTAAAAAACATGGGTATTGTCATTTCTGTTTATGCAGACGATGAAATCAAAAATCAAGTGATTGTAAAAAATCTAAATACTAAAGCAGCTAAACAAGGTGCTTCATTACTAGTAAACTATCTATTTTCACAATCTAAACAACAACTTTCCCATTTAATGGCATTTGTAGAAACGAAAACTAAAATGTTGATGCATCTTGATCGTCATGTTTTAGAGCACTTAGAATTAACTGAGAGTTTAAGTGGTAATCAAAGGTCAACACTAATCCATTGGATTGATCAAACGAAAACAGCAATGGGTTCAAGATTACTTCGTTATCGATTAACACATCCAATCAAAGATAAACAAGAACTCGAAAAGAGATTTGATTATATTGATGCATTTAAAGAGTATGGTCCAAGAGAAAAACTAATTGATACATTATCTCGTATCTATGATATTAATCGTCTAGTTGGTCGTATTGCATCAAACAATACAAATGCAAGGGATCTTGTTCAATTAAAATACACATTAGAAAATGTACCAGCTTTAAAAGAAGTACTAAAGGAATATTCATCTAATTTAATCGAAGAACTCAATCATTCGATTAATGCACATGATGAACTTTACAATGAGTTAAACAAAGCTTTACTTGATGATGCACCAATTACTGTTAAAGAAGGTGGCATGATTAAAGAAGGCTATCATCAAGAACTGGATGATTTAAGAAATATTGCATCTCATGGTGAAACTTGGTTGGCTGAATTTGAGGCTCAAGAAAGAGAAAGAACCGGTATTAAAACTTTAAAAGTTGGCTATACTAGAGTTTTTGGCTATTATATTGAAGTCTCTAAAGGTGCAATTTCTCAAGTAAAAGATGAGTTTGGTTATATTAGAAAACAAACACTAACTACTGGTGAACGTTATATCACTCAAGAATTAAAACAACAAGAAGATAAACTTTTACATGCTAAAGAAAAGTCTTTTGCTTTAGAATATGATATCTTTCAAGTTCTAAAAGAAAAGACAAAGTCTTATATGACAACACTTCAAGAGTTAAGTCAAAATCTTGCTTTAATTGATATGTATGTATCACTTGCAGCAAGTGCAGATAAATATAGTTATGTCAGACCTAAATTAAATTTAAATTTCTTAGTTGAAATTGAAAATGGACGTCATCCAGTTGTTGAACAACACGTTCATTTCATTTCAAATCATATCACCATGAAACCCAAAGAAATCTTTATTCTAACTGGACCTAACATGAGTGGTAAATCAACATATATGAGAATGTTTGCACTCATTGTAATTATGAATCAAGCAGGGATGTTTGTTCCAGCTACGCGTGCAAATCTTCCGATTTATGATGCAATCTTTACAAGAATCGGTTCTAGTGATGATATTGCTGGTGGTAAATCAACTTTCATGGTTGAAATGGTTGAAGCCAATGAAGCATTAACTAAAGCAACATCCGAATCATTAATTTTATTCGATGAAATCGGTCGTGGTACAGCCACTTATGATGGCATGGCACTTGCTCAAGGTATGATCGAGTATATTCATAATGAGATTGGTGCACAAATGATGTTTTCAACTCATTATCATGAATTAACAAAATTATCAGAAAGTTTATCAAATGTAACAAATCTACATGTTCGTGCGAAAGAAGAAAAAGATACAATGGTTTTCTTACATACAGTAGAAGCTGGTGCATCTGATAAGTCATATGGTATCCAAGTTGCTCAACTTGCACACTTACCAGAAAAGATCATTCAAAGATCAAAAACTATTTTGAAAAAATTAGAAAAATCTTCAAAAGAAAAACAAGTTGATTTGTTTGATTTACATGAAGAAGTTAAATTAGAAACTGTGATTCCAAAGGAAGTTATGGAACTTGTCTCAGAACTTGAAAACATTGATATAGATTATCTAACTCCAGTGGATGCACTTGTTCGTTTAAAATATTTACAACAACTACTTAAGAAAAAGAAATAGGAAGTAAATTATGGCTAAAATTGCTTTAATGGAGATGGCACTTGCCAATATGATCGCAGCTGGTGAGGTTGTCGAGCGTCCTGCATCTGTCATCAAAGAATTAGTTGAAAATGCGATTGATGCAGATGCAACTAAAATCATTATTGAAGTGAATAATATCGGACTTGATTCAATTATTGTTACCGATAATGGTAAAGGGATGGATAAAGAGGATCTCCACCTTGCTTTTTTACGCCATGCTACCTCCAAAGTATTTAAAAAAGATGACTTAAATCATATTGGTACGCTAGGTTTTAGAGGTGAAGCATTACCAGCCATTGCATCAGTTGCAAAAATTGAAATACATTCTAGAACAAAAGATAGCGATGGAAACTTTGTTTCATTAGAACACTCAAAACTTGTTAATGAGGGTTCTAGTCCAATGAATGTTGGAACTAAAGTGATTGTAAAAGAATTATTCTATAATACCCCAGCTAGATTTAAGTATTTAAGATCAGAAACTGCAGAAAAGAATGCAATCGTAGAAATCTTTGACAAACTAGCATTATCAAATCCTTCTATCCAATTTAAACTGATTATGGACGGCAAAGATTTAAAATCAACCTTAGGTAATGAATCAATCCCTGCATTAATTACCAATATCTATGGTAAAGGTGTGAATGAAGGATTAAAAGAATTACATACTTCAATTGGTAAAATTAAATTAGATGCTTATTTTGCAAACCCAAAATACGCAAGAAGTAAACGAAGTGATATCAACATTTTCATTAACAAACGTTATGTTAAAAACTATGCTATCAGTCAATCAGTGATTGATGGATATAATACATTGTTGATGACGAATAAATATCCTTTATCACTCATTTATTTAACAATTGATCCGACCTTAGTAGATGTAAATGTCCATCCTCAAAAAATGGAAGTAAAACTTGCTAATGAACTTATGTTTGCATATGCACTTACACCACTTGTTAAAGAAGCATTAGAACAAGGTAATATGCCAATTAGAGAACCGATTGTTGAAGTGAAAAAGGAAGTCTTTAAAACGAAAGACTTTGATCTTTTTGAACTTGCAAAAACAGATGAGTTTAAACAAGATCAACTTCAAGAAGAAAAGAAAATTGAAATTTTAGAACTAAAGTTACCACAGCTTGATTATATTGGCACATTTTCAGGAACATATTTAATTTTCCAAAACAATTATGGCCTATATTTGATGGACCAACATGCTGCTGCAGAACGTATTCGTTATGAATATTATGAAACAAAAGTTGGTGAATTATCATCAAACTTTTATCAACTGTTAGTACCAAAAGAACTTAATTTAGTCCAAGCTGATTATGATTTAATCGAACAAAATAAATCAATGCTTGAACCACTTGGTTTCTACTTTAAAAACAATAAATTGACAGCTCATCCAACTTGGCTTAGAGATAAAGAAATTGATGTTGCATTGCATGCAATTATTGAACAATTACAGGACGAAAAAACAATTAGCCTTTCAAATCTTAGAAACCATTTAGCTAAAGATATTGCATGTAAAGGTGCAATAAAAGCCAATCACCAATTATCATTAGTTGAAATAAATAAACTTGTTGAAGACTTAAGATTATGTAAAAATCCTTATACTTGCCCACATGGTCGCCCAGTCTTAATTAAATTATCTGAGTATGACATCGAAAAGATGTTTAAGCGTATCGTATGATGAAAAAAGTTATTTGTATTATGGGTCCCACAGCAAGTGGTAAAACAAGTCTTTCAATCAGTCTTGCAAAATGCTTAAATGCTGAAATTATCAATGGAGATTCAGTTCAAGTTTATGAAGAATTAAATATTGGTTCAGCTAAGATTAAAAAAGATGAAATGGATAATATCCCACATCACTTATTAAGTTTAACAACGCTTAATCATCCTTATACTGTTTTTAACTTTCAAAATGATGTTAGAAACTTAGTTGATAAAATAAAAACACCAATCATTATTGGTGGCTCTGGCCTTTATATTAAAAGTGCACTTTATAATTATGAATTTGAAAAACAAGAAGTCAACATAGAAAATACTTCTTATGAAGAAATGGTTTCATATATTAAAGAAAATGACCCTGAAGCCTCAATTGATTTTTCAAATAAGAGAAGAGTTGAATCTGCTTATCGAACACTTTTATCTGGTGCGAAAAGAAGTGAAAAACAAGCTAAGGATGAACCGCTTTATGACATCTTTATGGTTTATTTAGATATTGATCGAGCAGTCCTTAAGCAAAGATTAGAACAACGTCTAGAAATTATGTTACAAGAAGGATTCTTAGATGAAGTTAAAGACTTGATGGATCATGAACTCAATATCATTGGTTACCGTGAATTAAAGTCTTACCTTAAAGGTGAAATTTCATTTGAAGAAGCAAAGGAAAAAATTATCCAAGTTTCAATGAGATTTGCTAAAAAACAAAAAACTTGGTTTAAAAACCAAATGAAACCTAAAATGTATGATGCATTAAGTCCCACACTAAAAGAAGATGTCTTAAAAGACATTGAAGTTTTCTTAAGAGGTTAATATGAAAATCTATTTAATTGGTATGCCAGGTAGTGGTAAATCTACAATCGGTAAACGCCTTGCTTATAAACTGAATATGACATTTGTTGACCTTGATCATTATATTGAAAATAAAAAAGGTATGTTTATTGAAGATATGATTGAAAACTATGGTGAGGATGTTTTTAGAGAAGCTGAAACAGAATGCTTATCTGAAATTAAAACAGATCACACAGTTATTTCAACTGGTGGTGGTATTGTTACTAGAAAACAAAATAAAGCCTTAATGGATGGCTTAAAAGTTTATATTGATGTTCCGATTGAAACATTAAAGAAACGCCTTTCAAATAGTTACCAACGTCCACTATTAAAAACCATCTCTTTAGAAGAGTTATATGATGCACGTTTTTTAAAATATCAAAACTTTGCTGATGTGATTGTTAGAAACAGCGATGACATTGATCAATGTGTCGATGATATAATAGAGGCATCAAAGGAGTGGATGAATAAATGAAAATTGCTGTTGTTAATGGTCCTAACTTAAATATGTTAGGTAAACGTAATCCTTCACATTATGGTAAATTTACCTTAGATGATTTAAACTTACTCTTAGAAAAAACTTTTCCTAAGATTGAATTCAGTTTTTTCCAAAGTAACCATGAAGGTGCAATTATTGATTACCTTCAAGGAGTTGATGTGGATGGAATCATTATCAATGCTGGTGCTTATACTCATACATCAATTGCGATTAGAGATGCGCTTGAGAGCATCATGGTGCCAAAAGTTGAAGTTCATCTTTCAAATATCTACGAACGTGAAGCATTTAGACAAACTAATTATATTAAAGATGTCGTTAATGCCTCATTCTTTGGTAAAAAAGAACAATCTTATATTGAAGGAATTCAATATTTAGTTGAAAAATTAGCATAATTCTAGTAAAATATAAAAGGTTTAAATAAAAGGAGTTAATAATATGGTCTCTACAAGTGATTTTAAAACAGGCTTAACAATTGCATATGATGGACAAATCTATGTAATCTTAGATTTCTTACATTCTAAGTCAGCACGTTCTGGTGCATTAGTAAATACAAAATTAAGAAACCTACGTAATGGTAGTATCTTAGAAGTAACATTCAAATCTGGTGATAAAGTAGAACGTGCTCAAATCGATCGTACACCAATGCAATATCTATATGCTCAAGGTGATACACATGTTTTCATGAACATGGAAACATACGAACAAGTAGAACTTGATAAATCAAGAATTGAACATGAATTAAATTTCATGTCAGAAGGTATGAATGTTGAAATCAACTTCTACGGTGAAGAAATCATCGGTGTTAATATCCCTGAAAAAGTGGTATTAGAAGTTAAAGAAACTGTTCCTGGTGTTAAAGGTGACACTAAAACAAACGCTATGAAAGATGCTTGGTTACCTTCTGGTTACTTAATTAAGGTGCCAATGTTCGTCGAAGCTGGCGACAAGATTATTGTAAATACCAACGAAGGTACTTACGTTTCAAGAGCTTAATACTTCAATTAAAAAGGCCTTTCGGTCTTTTTATTTGGACTTGATTAAAACTTTAAGTTATATTAACGTATTACTTTTAAGTAATTGCTCAAATATGCTATAATTAAAGCGGTGAAGAAATGGAAAGATTAGCAAAAATACTAGCCAAAGCTGGAGTTGCTTCTAGAAGAAAATCAGAAGAACTCATTTTGGCTGGACGTGTCAAAGTAAATGATGTTATTGTTAAGGAAGTTGGCACTAAAGTTACAAGTGACGATATCATAACAGTTGATAACAAAGTAATAGATAAAGCTCCGCTTTTTTATTATTTAGTAAATAAACCAACAGGTTATTTATCAACAACTTCAGATATTCATAAAAGACGTAACATTTTGGATTTATTTAGTCCTGAAGAAAAAGACATCAGACTTTTTCCAGTTCATAAATTACCATATGATGCAGCCGGACTTTTAATTTTAACAAACGATGGTGACTTAACTAAGAAGTTAACTTTAAAAGACTCAGGTGTTAAACAAGAATATATACTTCGTGTTAAAGGAATTGTCATTAAAGATAAAATAAGACAATTACGCCTTGGGATGAAGTTTGATGATTTATTGTTTAAACCAGTAGGGGTTGCGATTGTGGAATTGGACAAAAAGAATCAATCGACTTTACTGAAGATACTTGTTCAAGATTTCTCACTTTCTGACATGGAAAAATGTTTCGAAGCAATGGGCCATAAAATCAAGAATATCACAAGAATTGGTTTTGACCATTTAACACTTGAAGGTGTTGAAAGAGGATCATACCGTCCATTGAAGGTTCATGAAATCAAACAACTTTATAGAAGTGATATGGCTTCTTAAAAAACTCATAGATATATCTATGTTATAATATAAATAGTGTGGAGGAAATTTTATGGCAGGATTTCAGGTTGCCATTGATGGTCCAGCAGGTAGCGGTAAATCGACCATCAGTAAATTAGTTGCCGATAGACTTAAGATGACGCATATCGACACCGGAGCGATGTATCGCGCGGTAACTTTAATCGCCATCGAGAAAGGCATTGATTTAAACGAAGAATCACAATATGATTTTTTAGAGACCATAAAAATTTCTTATCATGATGACCACATTTATGTGGATGATCGTAATGTTGAAGATGAAATACGTGGAAAAGAAGTCACTAAAAATGTTTCTTTAGTATCATCATTCCCTTACGTGAGAAGAAAAATGGTTCATTTGCAAAAAATAGCAGCAGATCGAGGCAATGTTGTCATGGATGGTAGAGACATCGGAACGGTTGTTATGCCAAATGCAGATATTAAAATCTTCTTAAACGCAAAAGTTGAAGAAAGAGCAAAAAGAAGACATCAAGAAAAACTTAAAAAAGGTCATGATGTTAACTTTGAAAAAATCGTTGAAGAATTGGTTATTAGAGATATCAAAGACTCAACAAGAAAAGAATCCCCGCTTAAAAAAGCAGACGATGCGATTGAAATCGATACAACGCATCTGACAATTGATGAAACAGTGGAAAAAATTATAGGGCTGATACTATCAGCAAAAGGAGAAGCTAAATGAGTGATTTTATTTATCCAAAACAAGGACAAGTTGTTGAAGGCGTAGTATTTTCTGTCAAAAAAGATGTTATTTTAGTAGACCTTGGTGCTCCAACTGAAGGTACTATTTTTGCAGAGTATTTTGATAAACCTGCACCATCTGACTTAACGAAAGTTGTTAAAAAAGGAGATAAAATCAGAGCTAAGGTTACTAAAGTATCTGAAGGTGATGATTCTTCAATCATCCTTCTTTCAAGATTACCTTTATTAGCTGAAAAGAAGCTTGAAGAAATCGAAAAAGCATATGCTGAAAAAACTGAAATCACAACTGTTGTTAAGAGTGTATCAGACAAAGGTTTAATTTTAAGCTACGAAACATATGAATTATTCTTACCATTTACTTTACTTGATTTCGAGTTAAAAGATAAGAAGGAAGCGTTAGTTGGTCAAGAACTTTCAGTATTAATTGAAGAGTATAAAGCTGATCGTCGTCGTCCAAAACTTATCGCAACTAGAAAACCAATTTATGAAGCAGTTCGTTTAAAACAACAAGAAGAAAAGAGCGCATTACGCCAAAAAGAATTAGATTCAATTCAAACTGGTGCAATTTTAGAAGGTACTGTAGAAAGTTTCGAAGCACATGCTGCATTTGTTAAGTTTAACAATGTTTCAGGTATGTTACGTATTTCTCAAGTATCACATCATAGAATTGACAAGATTGAAGATGTTTTAACAAAAGGTCAAACAGTTAAAGTTAAAGTAATCAAGAAAGAAGGCAATCGCCTAGATCTTTCAATGAAAGCTCTAATGCCAACCCCTTATGAAGATTTCTTAGGTTCACATAAGATTGGTGACCGTGTTAAAGGTAAGATAGTTTCTAAATTACCATTTGGTGTTTTAGTAGAGGTTGCAAGAGACGTTAAAGGTTTATTACACAAGAATGAATATTCATGGAATCCAAGAGATAATGCTGATGCTTATCTAAAAATTGGTGATGAAATCGAAGTTGTCATCATCTCTAAAGATTTAAAGAATGAAAAAATTGCTTTATCAAAGAAAGCTATTGAAGAAAATCCATGGCAAGATGTTAACTTAAAAGTTGGTCAAGTTGTTGATGTAAGAGTAGAAGAAGTTACTAAAGATGGCGTTAGAGTGTCTTACAATGCAGTAGATGGATTCATTCCTGCAAGTGAAGCACATAACGATCCAAAAGTGAATATCAATGATTATTACCAAGTAGGTGAATCTGTACAAGCTAAGGTAATTGATTTCTCTAAAGAAGGTTGGGTATTAAAACTTTCTGTTAAGAAATTATTAAACAAACTTGAGAGAGAAGAATTCGAAAAGTACTTAGGTAATGATGAAGTTGAAGATATTACACTTGGTGATTTATTCGAAGATTTAAATAAAAATAAGAAATAAGAAGGTTTTAGTATGCCATTTACAGTTGCAATTGTCGGCCGTCCGAATGTCGGAAAGTCATCGCTCTTTAACAGAATAGTTGGTGACAGAGTTTCTATCATCGACGACGTCGCAGGCGTCACTAGGGACCGTATCTACGCCCAAACTGAGTGGTTAACTAAAAAGTTTAGTCTAATTGACACAGGGGGCATTGAAGTAGGTGATGCTCCTTTTTTAACTCAAATTAAGCACCAAGCAGAAATCGCAATGGATGAGGCTGATGTTATCATCTTTGTGGTTGATGGTAGCGTAGGATTAACCGATAGTGATTACTATATTGCTAAACAACTATATAAAACAGAAAAACCAGTAATTGTTGCAGCAAATAAGATTGATGATATTTCATTAATTCAAAATGCATACGAATTTTACTCATTAGGTTTTTCAGACCCAATTCCACTTTCTACACATCATGGTATTGGTATTGGTGATTTACTCGATAAGGTACTTTCATACATGACTCAAGAAGATAAACCAAAAGAAAAAGGTGTAATATCTTTTGCTGTTATTGGAAGACCAAATGTCGGAAAATCATCTTTAGTAAACGCCATTTTAGGTGAAGATCGTGTCATCGTTTCTCCAGTATCTGGAACGACAACCGATGCGATTGATACGACCTTTACTAAAGATAAACAAAAATATACAGTAATTGATACAGCAGGTATTAAAAAACGTGGTAAGGTTTATGAAAACTTAGATAAGTATTCAGTCTTACGTGCGTTAACTGCACTAGAACGTGCCGATATTGCTTTAATCGTTATTGATGGTGAACAAGGTATTCAAGAACAAGATGCCCACGTTGCAGGCTTTGCACTGCAATATATGCGTGGTGTCATTATTGTTGTTAATAAATGGGACGCTGTTAAAAAAGACAGTAAAACAATGAAGAAATTTGAAGAAAAAATTCGTGATGAATTCAAATTCTTACCATTTGCTCCAATTGTTTATCTATCAGCTAAAGAAAATGAACGCGTTCACACATTATTCCCAGTGATTAATCAAGTTTATGAAAACTTTACTAAAGAATTACCAACAAAATTAATTAATGAAACACTAGCTGATGCAGTTGCAATGAATCCACCAGCAGTATTTAACCAAGGTAAGGCTAAATTCAATTATGCAACTCAAACGGATATTAAACCACCGACAATTACAATGTTTGTCAATGATCCAAACTTTATTCATTTCTCATATGAAAGATATCTACAAAATCAATTTAGAAGTGTGTTCGACTTAACGGGTACACCGCTTAAGTTCACTTTCAGAAAGAAGGATACTTATGAAGATTAGTGTAATTGGTGGCGGCTCATGGGGTACCACCTTAGCTCAAGTTTTACAAGATAATGGTCATGAGACACTGGTTTATGACATTAATAAAGAAGCAGTTGATAAAATTAACAATGGCATCCATCCGTTTTTTGATAATGAAATCTCAGGCATTAAAGCAACTGCTCAATTAAATGATGCACTTTTATTCTCTGATTATTTAGTTTTAGCAGTGCCAACTAAATTTATGAGAGAATCATTAAGAGAAATTAATGCATTATCACATCGTAAAAACTATTTCATAAATGTTTCAAAAGGTATTGAGCCAAGTACTTTAAAACGAGTTTCAGAAATCGTTAAAGATGAAATAGCTCCAGAATACTTTGGGGCATATGCAGCCTTAACAGGTCCATCCCATGCGGAGGAAGTTATTCTGCGTAAATTAACTGTTTTAACAGCAGCAAGTGAAACAATTTGGTTTGCTCAAACAGTTCAAAAATTATTTTCAAATCGTACATATTTAAGAATCTACACTTCTGATGATTTAATTGGATGTGAAGTTGGTGGTGCGATTAAAAACGCCATCGCTATTGTATCAGGCATTATGACTGGTTATGGTTTAGGCGAAAATGCACGTGCTGCTTTAATCACACGTGGCATATTAGAAATCGTCAGAGTCGTCGTTGCAATGGGTGGTAAGAGAGAAACTGCCTTTGGTTTAACTGGTATTGGTGATTTAATTGTAACTGCATCAAGTTACAATTCTAGAAACTTTAATGCTGGTTTAAAGATTGGACAAGGTGTTCCAGTTGAACAAGTTTTACGTGAATCTAAGATGGTTGTTGAAGGTGTTAGAGCAATTCAAGCTGCAAAAGATTTATGTATTAAAGAAGGTATTGAACTCCCAATCATTGAAGTTGCTTATGAAGTAATCTTTAATAATTTAAAAGTTGATGAAGCAATTGTTTTACTTTTAACACGTGAATTAAAGGCTGAAACGCTAGAATAAGCCAATATGTATTATTTGTAAACACGTATTTACTATGATATAATCAAAATATCTACACAGGAGGATAAAGAATAATGAACAAAACAGAGTTAGTCGCACATGTTGCGGATAAGGCTGGAACAACCCAAGTGTTGGCAGAAGCGGTTATCAACGCTTTTACAGAAGTCGTAACTGAGACACTTGCGAACAGGGGAGAAAAAGTAGTTGTAACAGGTTTTGGTACTTTTGAAGTAAGAAACCGTGTAGCTAGAAAAGGCAAGAATCCTCGTACTGGGGAAGAAATCGTCGTCCCTGCACAAAAAACCCCTGCATTTAAAGCGGGAAAACTCTTAAAAGACGCAGTTAAGTAATATGCATGAAGTAGTCTCAACTTAAGTTGAGGCTTTTTTTTCGGTTTTCATATATAATATACTTAAAGAGGGAGGGGAACTGCTTGGACTTATTTAAACTAGCCTTTGATAATGATATATCATCACTTCAATCTAACCTAGATTTCATTGGTGTAAAAGATCCTAAGGGTAAAAATCTACTACATTATGCTGTACTTGGTAGTGCATATGATGTTGTTGATTATTTAATCAGTCAAGATATGGATGTTAACATGACTGACCAATTAGGAGAAAGTGCACTTTTTGATTGTGCAAGAAAAGGTAAACTCCTCATTGCTAAAAAACTATTAGGGAAATTCGCTAAAGTTGACCTTTTAAATAATCGTAATGAAACAGTCCTTCATTTAGCTTGTCATAAGGGTAACTTAGACATGGTTAAACTCTTTATTGAAGCTGGTGCGAATCCACTATCTAAAACAACAGAAGATCGTCTACCAATTCACTACGCGATTATGGCTGGTCATGTGGATTTAATCAATTATTTAATGGAAGTATCTAAACTATCTTGGTTTTACCAAGATGAAGCATCAAATTCATTTTTACATTATGCTGCAAAGACAACAAGTCTTTCAATGGTTGATTTATTTTTAAACCAAAATTTAGATCCTAATCAATTAAACGACCAATTTGAAACACCACTCTTTAATGCTGTTAGATTTGGCACCAAAGATACTGTATTACGATTATTAAAAGTAGATGCTTATATTGATTTAATAAATAGACGTTATGAAACTCCAATCATGCTAGCAAGATTAAGTGATCATCAAGATATTGTAAGAACATTAGAAGAATGGAAAAATAGTCCATACTATGCTAAATTAGTTGATAATCAAAACCTAACATTAGCAGTCTTAAATCGTGATTACAATAAACTTCGTCAACTACTAGAATCCGGAGCAAGATTAAAAAAGGACCGTTTAAAATTAACGGCCCTAGATTATGCAACTAAATATAAACTTCAAGTATGTATCAATTTACTAAGACCTTACGCTTAAGGTCTTATTTTTTTATTGTAATCCAAAGACAGCAAGTAGTGAAATCACCATTGCGAACAAATTATAACCAGCATGAACTAACATGTTGATGTATATATTTTGTTTGTTCTTAATGTAAACATATCCTAACACAACCCCACCAATGATATAAGATACACCAGTTGAAAAGGCAAGTAAGAAATCACCACTTAAAATTTCTGTTGTCACATGGATTAATCCAAAACATACGGATGAAACAATAAGTGCGGTCGTAGGTTTCTTAAAGAGTGAGAAGAATGCTTTTCTAAAGACTAATTCTTCAACCACTGGTGCAAGAACAACTGCAATAAACACCATAACAAACCAGAATGGACCAGTTAGTGATCTTTCAATTGATAATTGATTTACAGAAATTTGTTCTGGTGTACCGGTAATCAGATTAAATAAATTTGTAAATATAGTTGATGCAATATTTCCGCCTAAAATAAGTAATACACCAATCACCACATTACCTAATGTTTCAGACCAAGGAATAGATTTAAAGCCTGGGAAATCATATTTAAATGATGGTTTTAATAAGAATACCATACCAACTGTAAATCCAAGATATAAAACTAATTGGAAGACTTCAGCAAAGGTTGAATCAACATTTAAACCTTCAACTGTATACAGATTATTCTCTGTTAAATATGTATTTAAACCAGTAGAATTTAAGAATACAGGTATATCATCTTCTGGTATATAGAATGAAATGTTAGCATTATTAGCCCATTTAAGTTTTTCACCTGCTAAAATTGAATCTATTGCTTCATCTTTGAAACTGTATGAATCAGTAGATACAGTAAGATTATCAGCATTTGATTCAGCTTCAAGGAAGCCTGCAAATCGATTAATATAAAAACCATAACCATCTTTTGAATAAATTTTATATAAAAATCTTTGAGTATCTGCATTATCTGGGAATTCAGATTCCTTTAAAATAAGTAGTGCATTTGCATCTAGCATTGCTGATTCAATCGCATTTTCACCTGGTGTATAAGTGACAAAGACACCATTATCCTCAGGTCCTAATGCAATTAATAGGAAGGTAATGATAAATGTCGGTAGGATTAAATATCCGATGTAAGATAAGATTGCCCAAATAAATCTTTTCTTATGTTTGGTATTGAACTCGATTTCTTTGTTATGTAACGGCGTAAATTCTTTTTCGAGATCATCTAATTGTTCTTGCATGTTATTCTCCTTAAAAAAATTTTTCATAATTCTATTATACATGAAAGCCTTATATTTCATTTAATGTTATAATTGAAAGTAGATTGAAGGGAAGATTTCATTATATGAAAATTGCAGTAGTAACTTCAAATAAACATAAGTTAGAAGAACTCTCAAATTTTCTTGAAAATGAGGGATTTTCTTTTATTCAAATTAACCCAAAAGAAACTGATTCACCACAAGAAACAGGATCAACATTTTTAGATAATTCAAGAATTAAATCAAGGCATTATTCAAAAATTTTAGGTATACCAGTCATTTCTGATGATTCAGGATTAATGGTAGATAGTTTATATGGTCTCCCAGGATTGTTTTCTGCCCGTTATTCAGGCTTAGGTGATGCAATTAATAATCAAAAACTATTAAAATCACTTGAAGGAAAAGAAATAAGAGATGCACGTTTCATTTCGATCATCTCTATTGCATTTCCTGATGGTAAAACATTTGATTATGAAGGTATCTTTAAAGGTAGCATCGCAGAAGCACCATCAGGTAATGAAAGTTTTGGGTATGATCCAATCTTTATTCCAAAAGGTGAAGATCAAACACTTGCAAGTCTAGGTAGTATTTATAAGAGTAAAAATTCGCACCGCGTATTGGCACTACAAAAATTAGTGGAGGGTAAGGATGAAATTATTAATTACTGGCGATTTACATGGCAGAAGTGATTTATTAAAGAAGATTCTTGAAAAAGAAACTGACTTTACAATGCATCTTAATACCGGTGATTTAGGTATCGATATTAAAACCATGGAAGAGACCAAGATGATTGCTGTTAAAGGTAATAACGACTATTATTTTGATTTACCTACAGAAAGAATTATCGAAATCGATGGGTTAAAGATTTTATTGACTCATGGACATCTCCAAAATGTTAAATACGGATTACAGGACTTAATTGATTTAGCGGAACAATTAAAAGTAGATATTTGTATATTTGGCCATACACATGAACCTTTTTACAAAAAGATTCATGATATAACTTATATTAATCCTGGTGCATTATCTGGATATTTTGAAAAAAGTTATGTTGTGCTAGAAAAAGGAAAGGTAAGTTTTATTCATGTCGATTGAAAAAGAAATGTTAAAAATTGCTAAAGAAGTCTTTAGCGTCGAAGATAATGATGTAGAAGTCGTTTCTAGATTTAAAGGTGGTATGAGTAACTACACATTCTTAGTTAAAGTTAAAGGTGAACCATACACGATAAGAAAAATTGGTGAAGGTGGAGAACCATTAATTAATTTACAAGTTGAAAAACAACATTTAGATTTAGTACAACCACTTGGATTATCTAGTGATGTTGTCTATTTTGATACAAAAACTGGTATTAAGGTATCAAAATATATCGAAGGTACACCACTTTCAGAAAATTTTGAAGAAAGTGATTACTATGAAGTAGCAGCTGTTTTAAATAGATTGCATCAATCCAATGTTAAAGGTGTTGATTATGACTTAAAAGGACGTCTAAGACGTTATGAAAAGTTACTAGCTGAACCACCTTTACATGAATACTTTATGTTAAAACTTTTCTGGTTAAAAATGTATGATGAAGAGTTTATTGAGTATCCTAAAGTATTTTGTCATGGTGATGCTCAAAGATCAAACTTTGTCAAATCACCAGATAAACTTTATTTACTAGATTGGGAATTCACTGGTATGAATGACCCATTCTATGATATTGCATCATTCGGTAATATACACTTTGAAGATGCAGAAAAACTTTTAAACTTTTATTTAGAACGTGAATCAACAGTTGATGAATTAAGAAGACTTAGATTCTATCGTATGTATCAAGTGCTTCAATGGCATATTGTTGCAACTTATAAACATCAACAAGGTATGAGTGAAAAACTACATTTAGACTTTAACATGATAGCTGATAAGTACTTGAAAAAAGCAGCAGAGTTATTTGAAAAAATTAAAGGGTGATATCTTATCAAACTCCAATATTTATTAGAACTGGCACCGAGTCAAAGTGCGGTTTCTGAAATTGAATCATTTTTAAGTTCAAATACATTAACGGTTAAAAATTATTTAACCGTTTTTACCCATTTATTAAAGATGAAATATGAAATGGGTTATTTCAAAGACGTTTATGAACTTGGCAATAAGTATTTTAAAGAATTTGAAAAGGATTTAAATATTGTTGAAGCAGAGAAACTATTTGAATTGGTATGCTTAGCAGCCATAGAACTTAAGCAATTTGAAAAAGCGTATCAATTCTATACTTTAAGAAAAAATGTTTTACCGATAACCAAACGTTATCTTGCAGAACTTAACTTAATTGAGTTTAAAAAGAAAACGCATCAATCCTACTTAGTTGAAATTGAGTCTTTAATCCAAGATGTCATCCCTGATGATATCAAATTAAAACTTTCAAAAGAGTTATTAGAACTTTATTTAGAACGTAACGATGGTCCAAAAGCATTAGCACTTATTGAATCAATGAAAAGATTGGATCCTCAACATAGTTATGTTCCAAACTATTTAAAAGTTTTAGTTAAACTTGGTAATATTGATGAAGCTAAAGCAGTAGCATTACAGTATAAATCAAATCCTAAATATGAAATGGATGCGTTTTTAGTTTTATTAAAGATTTATATTGATGAAAAAGATTTCCACCGTGCAACCATCCTTGATGCGGATTATGCTTATAAAATTGATAATATGGAACAAGATTATCAAATTGAAGCATATACTTTACTGGTTGATTTATATACGAAACAAAACAATAAATTATCAATTGACTTATATCAAAAGAAATTAAAGTCCTTAAAAAAGATTGAGAGTAAAACAAAGCTTCAAGAAGAAAAAAATGAAGTAAAACCGCAAATCAATTTGAGTGAAGATTTTGAAATTAAAACACCTTTTAAACAGACTAAGTCAGCTGTTAATTTAGAACAAATCAATTCAATCATTGAACTGATGGCATTTTCTCATCAAATTACTGAAACCAAGCAACTAAGAGACTTTCTACGTAGTTTCTTTATGAAAGCTGAAGAGGTTATTACGGTCAAGGATTTTATTGTCTTCACAAAAAAAGATGAAATGCTTTATCACTATAAAAAAGAACGTTTGTATGATAAGGCACTTATTAAATCTTCTTATCAAGAAACTTTAATTGGACAAATTCTAACTGATGGTGAAGAAAGATTTGGTGAACCTCAAGCATTTAAATATGACACAAACATTTTAACTTCTAAACCATATGATGATTCAGTCAAATATATATATGGATTTGCATTATTTGATTTAGGGGTTTTCTTAGTACATCTTGAAAAGGAAGTATCTGATCCAGCAATTTATTTTGATCTTTTTAAAGGTATTTCAACAATTATCTATACCTGTTTAACTGATGAAGAAAAAAGAAATCGATTAAAAGTTCAAAATGAATTTTTAAACAATGTCGTGAATTCAAGTATCTTAGCAATTAGAACAATGAGTGAGTATCAAGTTGCATACAATATTGAAGCTCAAAAACTTTTATATGTAGACTCGCATTTACCGCTAGAAATCTTCTTAAATCGTCTTTTACCTCACGAGGTAAAGAACTACGAGAAGACTCTAACAAGACTCTTTAGGGAGCCGGGATTGTTCGATACATTGATTTATCACTTTAACGAGAAACAAATTAAAGAAAAATTGGTCTCAATTAAAGATCAAGACCAAATTAAGATAGTTTCTGTTTTTGAAGATTTAACTAGTTTTTTTGAAGAAAAGAGTAAATTAGTTATGGAAGCCACTGTAGATTTTGATACCAGTTTACAAAATTTAAATGCACTTAATCAAAGAATGCCTGAATTAATAAATGAAAAGGGGTCGATGATTTTAATTAATTTTAATGAATCAATCTTACCAATTTATGGTTATGAAGATACATTAAAATTCTTTAAAGAATTTGGTCAAGTGACAAAAAGATTTTTTGAAGATGGTGAAACCTATCGTTTTTCAACTAACCAACTATTTGTCTATATTCCATATAACGATATCCGTTCAGTTACAAAAATAGTTAAAGATTACATAAAGTATATCAATGCATATGAATCTCAAGTGATTTCATACGAGAAATTCTTCCCTAAATTAGCAATCATTAGATATCCAGTTGTAACAGAGGAAAAAAATCCTGCAAAATTATTTAGATATTTAGAGTTATCATTAGATGTCTTAAAGCGTCAAGATCATAGTGATGATTTTATCTTCTTTGAACATAAGATTTATGAAGATGAAGTATTTGAACAACAAGTGATTAATTACTTGAATCAAGCAATTGAAGGCCATCAATTAGCATTATCATTCCATCAATTAATTGACATGCAAAGAAATGTTGTATGGCAATATGAATCAGATTTGATTATGGAAAACATTGATATTGATTCAAAATACTTATTATCGATAGCTAAAAAACGTAATCGTTTATTTGATTTAGAAAAGCACCATATGACATTAGTTGCTGAGTTCTTGTCATTACTTGAAAAAGAAACTGGAAAATTAATTAAGATTACAATTCCAATATCAAAAGAATCATTCTTAGATCCGAATTTTAATCCATTCGTGATAGGCTTATTTAAAAAATTCTCGATTCCGTTTGAATTTATTAGATTTAAAGTTAAAGCTGATTCAATAAAATCATCAACTTATTTAACTCAAATCAACGAACTAATCGATACTGGTATTGGTATGGATGCAACCTCTGTTGAAGTAGTTTTATCATTCCCATTTAATGCGCTGCATTTAGATGATAAAAAAGGTGACCCTAAATGGTATGACTATGTAAGGATGTTAAAATCTTTACTTGAAACACATCAGATGGCACTTGTTATTAGAAATGTTCGCAGTAAGGATCAAAAAGAATATTTAGAAAATTTAGGAATTAGATACATTGAAGGACCAATCTATAAACGTATTAGTGCAGAACAATTACTTTATAAGATAGCAGGTAATTCTCATGGAGAAAATAGTTGAATCCATTAACAATTTAGCATTTGATGCAAAAATTAGAGCACAAAGTTCACTGTCCATTTTAGGACATGTTGATGGTATGATTAATGAATTTAAAGCAAGAACATCAAATGATAAATCAAGTATATTACTTGATGTCTTTGGTTTGTTACAATCACTTTTTGTTGGTATAGATGCACTATACCAACTTTCGTTTTCAGCCACTAAATATAAATATCATATTAACATTAATGCCAACAACAACTTAAGAATGTTAAAGTACTTAAGAAATGATGTTGTGGGACATCCGACGAATAGAAACTATGAAGATGGTTCTTATGGATTTTCAGAAATATTAGAAAAAGAAATAACTAGAAATTCGATGAGTTATGTTACCTACATCATTAAAGATAAAGAAATTATTAAAGATAAAACAACAATTGAATTTAAACGTGTGCTTGATGCTTATACAAAAGAAAAACATAATTTGATGAGTGATTTAAATAATTATCTATCAAGAAATAAGATAAAATTAGAATCCATTGGCTATCTTGTTAATATGTTTGAAAAAGGTATCAAAAACAGCTTTGAATTAAAAGATATTGTTAAACTCGAGTTCTTGATTAAAGACGAACAAAACATTGCTAAAGAGGCAAATAACCGTTTTGTATGGCGTTTAGAACTATTAAAGAAACTTTATCACTTAGAAGATCAAAAATACGTAGAATATATTAAATACTTAAGACTTAAAGAGATTTTAAATATTTATAAAATGACACTTGATATTTCAAATAAGAAAGCAAAAATGCCAACTTTGAAGTTGCCGAAAATATTAGCTGATATTAAATCAATTGTCAAACAAAATAAATCCATAAATGAACTAATTAAACATTTGAACGAATCTCTTCATCCAATGTTCAAATATGATTTATCTCACTTAATTGATCAAATTAATGATGAAGAAATTAAAGAATTCTTAAAATGGTTTGAGAATTTAGAAGATAATGACCTAAGTTATGTAGTTGGTAAGTCCTTAAAGGATTTAAGTAAATAATTATGGTATAATATTAAGGTAAGAGAAAAAGGAGTTTGATGGAATTATGGCATGGAGTAATGAAACATATATAATCGGTGAACGTGTAAAAGTTGAAGGAGAACGCGATAGCGGAGTCATCACCAGACTTGATTTAGATCGTGGCTTAGTTTATGTGATGTTTAAACGTCTTCGTGAAGAAGCTTATCAATATCCTGAAGCAATCGAAAACCAAACATTAATACCGTTAGTACACAAAAAAGATTAAGAATCCGCAAGGATTCTTTTATTTTTACCCCGTTTTTTTTTATAAATTTGTGGGAAACTCACACAATTTAACTATCACAGTTCATATTAAATGACAAAGCCTTTTTTAAGTGATAATATATAGTCAAACTTAAGGAAGGAGACAGTGTTATGACGGATAAAGCATACAAAGAATGGTTACAAACTGAATACATTAAAAAGAAAAAACCAACGATTGATGCCTTACGTGCAATGACTGTTGACGGCCTATATGATCATATTAAAGCATATAAAGAATTTATGCTGGAATTAATCAATGATTACGAACAAGAAATTATTGATGGTAACATTCAAAAACAAATTGAAAAACAATTAAGACAAATTGATGTGTTAGAAAATTTCTTAGCTGAAGGTCTAACACAAAACTTAGTACAATTAATGCTTGATGAGGATATCATTATGCACTTAATTAATAAAGTTAGAAAAGAACAAAATATTGGAGCTTATTGTGAAATATCTTTTGAATAAGATATTTCTTTTTTTTT